>WTKI01000160.1 GCA_011524425.1 Altererythrobacter sp.
ATTCGAACCTCCGGCCCCTGCCTCCCGAAGACAGTGCTCTACCAGGCTGAGCTACTCCCCGACTGTGCAATGACCGCATGCAGCTGCTTCACAGCTGTGGATCAAGTTGCGGGCAAGCGGATAGGGTAACCTCAATGGGGTGGCAAGCGTCGATTTGCTGCCTATAGTTTGGTGCATGGCGACGCTAGAAACTGCTGCAACGATTCCTTCTGAGCTGACCGGAAATGGGCATCCGGAATGGCAGTATCTCGATCTGATGCGGCGTATATGGGACGAGGGAAGCGAGCGGATCGATCGCACAGGGATCGGCACGCGTTCCATTGCTGGCGCAATGCTGCGGTTCGATCTGGCAGAGGGCGCTATGCCGCTGCTTACAACCAAGCGTGTGTACTGGAAGACCGCCACGCGCGAGATGCTGTGGTTCCTAACAGGTGAGACCAATATCCGCCCCTTAGTCCTGCAAGGCGTCAAGATTTGGAATGAGTGGCCGCATGCGCGCTATGTCAAGGAAACAGGCGACCCGATCGCGCTTGAAGACTTTGTTCAGCGCATCGCCGATGATGAAAGCTTCGCCAAGCAATGGGGTGATCTGGGGCCGGTCTATGGCAAGCAATGGGTCGATTGGCCGACCTATCGCTATCGCAAGGACGGGCTTTACGAAAAGGGTGAGGGGATCAATCAGGTTTCCGAAGTGATCGAAAGTCTGAAGACGAGTCCGGGCTCGCGTCGCCATATTATCGAAGGCTGGAATGTCGCAGAGCTTGACCAGATGGCTTTGCCGCCGTGCCACAAGACTTACCAATTCCATGTTTCGGGTGAAGGCAGCAAGGCAAAGCTCAATTGCATGCTGTATCAGCGAAGCTGTGATGTCGCTCTTGGATTGCCGTTTAATCTGTGGTCTGCCGCCTTGCTCCTGCGCATGATCGCGCAGCAGGTGGATATGGAGCCTGGTGAATTGGTGTGGATGGGCGGAGATGTTCATCTCTATCTCAATCACGCGCATTTGATCACCGAGCAGCTATCGCGGAAGCCGCAAGGTCATCCGCGCCTTGAAATATTGCGCAAGCCAGACACTGTATTTGACTACAAAATCGAGGATTTTGCTGTCCATGACTATAACCCTCTTGCGCCTATCAAAGCGCCGGTAGCGGTATAGCCGGATTGCTTGACCGAATCCCGTCTTTGAAATAAAATAACTCTCACGCGAAATTTTTGCATCAGTCGATTGTGGTAGAGCAAGCGGCGAGCGCGGGAGAGCAATATGGCCGCTAAGGTCCCTGATCCAGCCGGTAGGGCGGGCGATAACAAGCCGGCGCTAGCCTTGCATGTGCCTGAGCCGAAATATCGGCCCGGCGATCCTGCTGATTTCAGCCATATCGATATTGGCGAGGCCGGCGCTTTGGCCCGTCCCGATGAAGCAGCTTCGCCTGATGAGATGCGCGATTTCGCTTACGGATTGGTGCGGGTGCTGGGCGAGGATAACAAGGCGCATGGCGCTTGGGATCCGAAGCTTGATCCGGAAACACTGCGTACGATGCTCGGCTATATGGCGCTAGTGCGCGCCTTTGACGAGCGCATGTTCCGCGGGCAGCGCCAAGGCAAAACTTCGTTTTACATGAAGTGCACCGGCGAAGAGGCGACCAGTGTTGCGGCGTCGATGGCTTTGGCTGCTGATGACATGGTGTTCCCCAGCTATCGCCAGCAAGGCATTCTGATTGCGCGCGGCTATCCCATTGTCGACATGATCAACCAGATTTACTCGAACAAAGCGGATAAGTTGAAAGGGCGTCAGCTGCCCATCATGTATTCTGCGCGGGACTACAATTTCTTCACGATCAGCGGGAACTTAGCAACGCAATTGCCGCAAGCAGTGGGCTGGGCCATGGCAAGCGCGATCAAAGGCGATAGCCGGATTGCGGCGACTTGGGTGGGCGAAGGTTCAACCGCAGAGGGCGACTTTCACTCCGCCTGCACGTTCGCGACGGTCTATAACTGTCTCTTATACA
>WTKI01000321.1 GCA_011524425.1 Altererythrobacter sp.
GGATCATACCGCCCTTTTTCAATCGCGTTGACGGATTGGCGGCTGACTTCCAGCCGCTCGGCCAGATCCTGCTGTGACCAGTCGCGCTCTGCGCGCAGGACTTTCAAGCGGTTTTTCATAGCGGCGTTGACCCACGCCCGGTGATCCGATTGTAGACTTCTCCGACCAATAGGCCGACGCACCAAAGGGGGATAATGAAAAAGACCGGGAAACGCGGGACATCGTCCACCAGTTCCAGCAGCCCCCAGCCCCCGGAAAAGGCGAGAGTTATAGCTGTTGCGATAAGCGCTTTGCGAACTTCCAGCATGCGCAGATATTCATCTTGCAGATCGGCCAGCAGTCTGCCGATCGCCCAAATCCAGTAGATCAGGCACAGGGCCGGCAGGATTGCCAGCGCGACCCGCCCCGTCAGCCCCATTCCGAACTGCTCAGACACCGGGCCGATAAGAGCCGTTGTCGCCAAATAGCCGATACCGAAAAACACTGTGCGCTTGGTGTAGCTGCGATAGGCAGGGTCTTTTTGAGCCATCAGCAGCGACCCTTTGTTCCCAGTGCAGTCGCGCCGAGCGCTGCACCTGTCATTGCCATGATAATTCCGAAACTCGCCGGCCCGCTAACGTCGCTGGACGAGAGGATAAGCGCGGTGGCGATGATGGCGCTGGCCCATAAGAGGGATTGTGTTTGCTTTGTCATTGGTAAAGTTCCCTTTCAACAATGGAAAGGATACTTGTCATAGATTCGCCCAAATGTCAAGCATACTTTCCAAAAAGGAGTGGGTGCTTGTCTCTTGGGTCGCATTTCCAATGGGTAATGACATTTTAGGAGCGCGTCCTTATATAGCTGCGCATGGCACAGCTGCTGACTACGACCACAACAACTACCACCTCGGATATCCGGGGGCGGTCGCTGTTGGTCTGATCCAGCAACTCCGCCACCCGCAATCGGGTGGCGCGGTGTCCTCCCGAAAATTTGCGATTAAGCTTCACACCGCACTTCAAGCGCGCGTGGCATTGTGCCATGGGCGCAAACAAAGAGACGACGTGAGAATGTGATGACGCAACTTCTGAAGATCAGCCTGCCCGATGGCTCAGTGCGCGAAGTGGAAGCGGGCTCCACGCCTGCTGACATTGCCGCTGCGATTGGCCCCGGCCTTGCCAAGGCGGCTCTGGCTGCGCGTGTGGATGGTGAAGTGCGCGATCTGAACCGCCCGTTTGATGGCGATGCCGAGCTTGCGCTGATCACATCACGCGATGAAGAGGATGCGCTGGAGCTCGCACGGCATGACTATGCGCATGTGCTGGCTGAAGCGGTGCAAGCGCTTTGGCCCGGCACGCAGATCACCTTTGGTCCTGCAACCGATGATGGTTTTTATTATGACGTGATGGCGCCTGCGTCTCGCGAGCCGTTCGGCATGGATGATCTACCTGCGATCGAAGACAAGATGCGGGAGATTATCAAAGCGGACAAGCCGCTGGTGCGCGAGGTGTGGAGCCGCACGCAGCTGATCGAAAAATGGCAAGCCGAAGGCGAAGCGTTCAAGGCCGAATGGGCTCAAGAACTTCCGGAAGATGAAGAGCTGACGGTCTATTGGTCAGGCGAGCCGGGTAGCGAAGGCGCGTGGCTCGATATGTGCCGCGGGCCGCATTTGGCCTCTACCGGCAAGCTTGATCCGGACGCGTTCAAGCTGATGCGGGTAGCGGGCGCTTACTGGCGCGGCGATCAGAAGAACGCGCAGCTTACGCGCATTTATGGAACCGGCTGGCTCAACAAGAAGCAATTGAAGGCGCATCTCCACCGGCTGGAAGAAGCTGCGCTGCGCGACCACCGCAAGTTGGGTCGCGAGATGGACCTGTTCCACTTGCAGGAAGAAGCGCACGGATCTGTTTTCTGGCACCCCAAGGGCTATCGCATCTGGCGCGAGCTGGAGGCCTATATGCGCCGCAAGATGGACGGCGCTGGCTATCGCGAGATCAAGACGCCTCAGCTGATGGATGTGCGCCAATGGACGCAGTCCGGCCACTGGGGCAAATATGCAGAGAACATGTTTGCTGTGCCGGACATGGTGCCGGAAGTGACCGAGGAAGATGGCGCAGCCTCGCCTAAAGTCGCAGACGATGCCGACTGGATGGCGATCAAGCCGATGAACTGTCCGGCGCATGTCCTCGTCTTCAAGCAAGGGATCACCAGCTACAAGGAATTGCCGATACGTTTAGGCGAGATGGGCTGCTGCCACCGCAATGAACCGCATGGCGCACTGCATGGGTTGATGCGCGTGCGCCAGTTTACGCAGGATGACGCGCATATCTTCTGCACTGAAGAACAAGTCGTCGAAGAGGTCCGCGCGTTCTGCAAGCTAGCCGACAGCGTCTATAAGGACTTCGGGTTTGACTATCATGTGAAGCTGGCTTTGCGCCCCGAACAACGCTTTGGCTCGGATGCAGACTGGGACAAGGCAGAGCAGGAATTGCGCGATGCTGTGGCAGAGGCCGGCATGGCGAATGACGATTATGGCTGGGAAGAACTGCCGGGCGAAGGGGCGTTTTACGCGCCGAAGCTCGAATGGCATTTAACCGACGCGATTGGCCGCACCTGGCAAGTCGGCACGATCCAGGGCGACCGCGTTTTGCCGGAGCGATTGGATGCAAGCTATATCGGTGAAGATGGCGGGCGCCATCGCCCTGTTATGCTGCACCGCGCGATCTTCGGATCATATGAGCGTTTTATCGGCATTCTGATCGAGCATTTCGCAGGCCGTTTGCCGGTCTGGCTTGCGCCGGTGCAAACAGTGGTCGCAACGATTGTGTCTGATGCGGACCCGTATGCGAAAGAGGCTATCGCTAAGCTGGAAGCGGCGGGCATCCGTGTGGAAAGCGATTTCCGCAATGAGAAGATCAATTACAAAGTGCGCGAGCACAGTCTGGCCAAGGTTCCGCATCTGCTAGTCATCGGTATGCGGGAGGCTGAAGAAGGCACTGTTGCGGTCCGCACACTGGGCGAGAAACAGCAACGCGTTATGCCGCTTGATGAAGCGATTGCGATGCTGACGGCAGAGGCGACACCGCCTGATCTGCGTGGCTGATGGCTCGCGTGCCTAGCTGATCCAGCTTGCAGCCAGCACTTTGCCGGCATCAGGCTCGCGCAGGACCAAAGCGAAGCGGTCAGCATTATCGCCTTGCAAAGTGCTGGGCTCTATTCGCATGCTCAGCGCGCCGCCTTCCCATGAGCCAAGCACGCGCTCGCTGCGCAGCACATTGACATATGTAATCTTGCGCCCAGCATTCTCGCCGCGGCCAATCGCGACATCAGCGCGGCTGGCAATCTTGAGCAGCACCAGTTCAGCGAGCCGTTCTGCTTTTCCGCCTAGCCCTACAGCGGCGCTGCCATCGGAATTGCGCTTCGCACGGATAGCGGCGCTGTCTGCTTGCCGCGCGGCGTTTATGCTTTGTTTGACCGCGCGCTCTTGCGAGCCAACCACGCCGATTGTCCCGTCTACCACCATTTGCGGTGTGTAAACGCCGTTGTGTCCCGAAAGGCCCTTGCGCGCATATTGGCGTTGCAGAGTTGTATTGTCTTCGCTGGCAAGCGTGTCTTTCCAACCAAGCCGGTCCCAATAGGTGACTGGCCGCGACACCACGACCAAGCCAGTCTCTTGGTCAAGGCGCGCGGCCAGTCGGTCAGCTGGGGGGCAGGAGGAGCACCCCTGGCTGGTGAACAATTCAAGCAAGACCGGCTCGCCGTCTGAAACGGCAATGGGCGCTGCGCTTTCGCCTTGCGGGGGGAAAGCCAAAGCAGCAGCGCCTGCAGCTGCGAGGATGCACATCAGGGAGGTTGGGATTTTGTGCATTTAGAGCCTCACATAGACTGGCTGGGTTGCCAGTCTTGGCAAGGAGTTCGCGCGCAAGCGCTAGCCGGTTACAACCGGCTTCAAATTTTTCAGGAGTGCTTCAGGAAAGCGCCAGTCTTGTGGCTGCGCGCCCGTCGACCCGGATCAAAAAGGAAGCGCGCGGCCTGCTGCGATGAGTGCGACAGCGCAAGTTGTGACCATCGCAATGCGGATCACCTCTGCCTGTGCCTCTGCGACCTTGTGTGCAAGCTCGACCGCGCGCGTCAAAGAATGGGGTTTGGACATAGCCCAGCATAATGCTGAGTGAATCCTAACGGGTCGTTAAGAACCTGCTGCGGTTAAATCAGGCATTTGCTGGCTGGCGCAGTGAAAACCCCCGCCCCCTGCCAGCACAGCATCGGCTGGCAAACCGATGACCTCGCGGTCAGGGAACAGAGCAGCGATAGCAGCAACCCCGTTCGCATCATGGGGCGAACCGAAAGTGGGCACGATAACGCTATGCGTTGTGATTGCGAAATTGACATAGCTTGCAGGTTCTATCTGCCCATCGCGCGTGATCAGCCCGGGCGAAGGCACTGCATGCACAGTAAGGCCGGCTTCGAGCAGCCGCGCTTTTGCATCTGCATAGATTGCAGCATTGGGATCCTCAGCTCCGGTTGCCTCAGGCAATGCCACCTCGCCCGGCGCCACGAAGCGCGCCAAATTGTCGACATGGCCATCGGTGTGGTCGTTCACTAGCCCGTCACCGAGCCAAATGATCCGGCTCGCACCCAGATCACGCGCAAGCCGGGCTTCAATATCTTCACGCGCTAGCGCAGGATTGCGGTTCGGGTTGAGCAAGCATTGCTCTGTTGTCAGGATGGTGCCGGTCCCGTCACTGTCAATCGCACCGCCTTCCAGCACCCAATCGCTGGCGACCACTGGCAGGCCGGCATCGCGAGCGAGCTCTGCGCCGATGGCTTCATCGCCGGCCATCACATATTTGCCGCCCCACCCGTTAAAGCGGCACCGCAAGGCCGAGCCATCGCAGCGCACCAGCGGCCCCGTATCGCGCAGCCAGATATCGCCATAGACGCGCTGCTCCAACGTAACAGTATCGCTGACGAGTTCTCGCGCGCGTGCTGCATTGGCGTCATCGCGGACCAACAGGCGCACCTCTTGTCCGCTTGCCGCAACCGCATTGGCGAAGGCTGCGATCTGTTCCTGAGCAGCAGCAAGATAACCCGGCCATTCATCCTCCAGATGGGGAAAGCCGATCCACAGCCAGGCTTGCGGCGCCCATTCTGCTGGCATCACATTGCTCGCCATGATCTGCATTCCCTGAAAAAGCCGTTTCGCAAGATGCTGTGCATTATGGATAACCCCTGAGCAAGCGTCACATGCTTGCTTCATGGCTGATGCATGGGCAGGGAGAGCCAATGGCATCGCACACCGACACTGCAGACTGGCAAGGCGCGCTGGAACGCGCGCGCGCGCAAGCGCCGTTCCTTGCGCGGGCTCTGGAACGGCAACCGGAACTGGCAGAGCTGCTCGCTCAAGGCCGAGGAGATGCGGCGCTGGCTTGGGCGCGCAGCCAGTGCGAACTCGCGTCAAACACTGCTGCGGGCTTGCGACGCGAACGGCTGGCTTTTGCAACAGCGCTGGCAATCGGCGATCTTGCTGGCGCTTATGATGTCGCACATGTGATGAAGGAGCTTTCAGCGCTTGCGGACCGTGCACTTGATCGCGCGATCAGCGAAGTGATCCAGCGCAGAGTTGACGGCGCAGAGCCAGGCGGAATGATTGCTCTGGCACTTGGCAAACATGGCGCAGGCGAACTCAATTACTCCTCTGATATTGACCCGATTTTGCTGTATGATCCGGACACTCTGCCGCGCCGCTCGAGCGATGAGCCCGGCGAGGCGGCGCAGCGCTATGCCCGCGATCTGGTCAGCATACTCAGCGACCAGACCGCTGAGGGATATGTCTTTCGCGTGGATCTGCGTTTGCGTCCGGCCAGCGAAGTCAGTCCGCTGGCGATCTCATGCAATGCAGCTTTAACGCATTATGAAAGCTCAGCGCTTGCATGGGAACGCGCAGCTTTCATCCGCGCGCGCGCAGCAGCAGGCGATATCAGCAAAGGCGAGGAATTTCTCGCTGCAATCCGGCCGTTCATCTGGCGCTCCAGCCTTGACTATGGAGCCATTCAGGACATTCGGCGACTGACGCAGCGCATTCGCGCGCACCACAGCGGGCCTGCAAAACCCGGCCCCGGCTTCAATGTGAAAACCGGACGTGGAGGCATTCGCGAAGTCGAGTTCTTCGCGCAAACCCATCAGTTGATCCATGGCGGGCGCGATCCTTCATTAAGGGTTCGCGGGACCCGTCAGGCTTTGGATGCGCTGGCCAAGGCCAGGCACATTGCGCCTGAGGATGCGCAGGTATTGGGCAATGCTTATGACCGGCTGCGCGCCATCGAGCACCGCCTGCAAATGATAGAAGACCGCCAGACCCACAGCGTGCCTGAAGGGGAAGCCATAGAGGCCATCGCACGCCTTGATGGGCTGCCAAGTGGTTCGGCCTTGCTGGAAGAACTTGCGCAGGTCACTGATGCAGTGGCCGCGCGGTTTGATACACTGATCGACGCAGACGAGCGCCCGACACAAACCTTGCCAACTTCGCCCGATGCGCTGAGCGACACTTTGCAAACGCTAGGATTTGAAGACGCAAGCGGCCTTGCCAAGCGGATCGCCGGTTGGCGTGATGGCCGCTATCGAACCTTGCGTTCCCCCGCGGCGCTCGATGCATTTGACGCGGTCCTGCCAGCTTTGCTGCAAGCGCTCGCTGAAGCGGATGCGCCCAATCGCGCCTTGCTGCGCTGGGAAGATTTGCTGGCATCAGCCAGCTCTGCGATCAATCTGTTCCGCTTGCTGGAAGCGCGCCCGGGGTTGCTCGACCAGTTGGTTGCTATCCTTAGTCTTGCCCCCACTCTGGCAGAGGAGCTGGGCCGCCGCCCTGAATTGCTCGACACGTTGATCGATCGCACAGCGCTGGAACTGCCGGGCGATGTGGCGACCCTTGCAACGCGTATGGAAGCGGGCGATGCAGCAGAGAATTACGAGCGTGCGCTTGACCGCATTCGCATTGTCACCGGCGAAGTGCGCTTTGCGCTCGGCACGCAACTGATCGAAACCGCGCATGACCCGCTGGCAATCGCTGCCGCTCTGTCACGCACCGCAGAAGCCGCCTTGCTGGTCGCCCAGCGCGCAGCGACACGCGAATTTGTGAGAGTGCATGGCACAATTGAAGGCAGCGAACTGGTTGTGCTGGGCCTTGGCCGGTTAGGCGGCGGCGCGCTGACCCATGCCTCTGACTTGGACATCATTTACCTGTTTACAGGCGGCAGCAGCGCGGAATCGGATGGCGAGCGGCCATTAGGCGCCACGCTCTATTACAATCGTCTGGCGCAGCGCGTCAGCGCGGCTTTGTCTGTGCCAACGGCTGAAGGCGCGCTTTATGAAGTCGACACACGATTAAGGCCGCAAGGCGCGCAAGGCCCGCTTGCCGTCACTCTGGAAAGCTTTGCGCGCTATCAGCACAAGGATGCCTGGACGTGGGAGCATATGGCGCTGACCAGAGCGCGGGCTTTGACTGGTTCGCGGTCCGCGCAAGCGCAATTGAGCGCTGCGATCAGCGACGTTCTGCACATTGCGCGCGATCAGGATGCGCTGCGGAGCGATGTTCTCAAAATGCGTGCGGATATGGCTTTGCATAAACCGGCCAAAGGCTTGCTGGACGCCAAGTTGAAACGCGGCGGGTTGGTCGATCTGGAATTCCTCGTGCATTTCCAGCAGCTCAGGCACTGCAAGGGTTTCGCGCCTGACTTGTCTGACGCTTTGACGCAATTGATCGGGCAAGGGCTGTTGCCGCAAGGACTGCTCCCGGCGCATGACTTGATGACCCGAATGCTAGTGGCTGTGCGCTTGTTCGCGCCTGATCTGGCAGAGCCGCCTAAAGCGGCCGCTAGCGCGCTTGCGAAATCGTGCCGCTGCACAAGTTTCGAGGAACTCTTGGACAAGTTCAGCGCTGCACGCCATGAGGTTGCGCTCGCATGGCGTGATGTGTTTGAAGAAAAATTGGAGCAAGACAAATGAGCGGATTTGCAGAAGCTGGCCAGCCAATGCAGGATATTGCAATGGAGACCCCTGATCGCGGCTGCGTAAAGCCATCGGACTTTGCCGGGCAAAAGCTCGTGATCTTTTTCTATCCTAAAGACAACACTCCGGGCTGCACGACAGAAGCGAAAGACTTCTCTGCGCTCAAAGGCGAATTCGACAAGGCGGGTGTGGCGCTTTTAGGCGTGAGCAAGGACTCAGCTAAAAAGCATCAGAACTTTATCGCTAAGCACGATCTCACGACTCCGCTTGCCACCGATGCTGAAGAAGACGGCCTGTCCGATGCGCTTGGCATTTGGACAGAAAAGCAGATGTACGGCAAAACCTATATGGGCATGGTCCGCTCGACCTATCTTGTTGGAAGCGACGGGGTGATCGCGCAAGGCTGGAACAAGGTCAAAGTGAAAGGCCATGCGGAGGAAGTTTTAGCAGCTGCAAAAGCGCTTTGAATGCAGGGTTTAGAGGAGCCTCGCGCACCTTTGAGTGCCTTTCAGTGCCTTTAGGTCGCTTTAGAGTCACATGAAAAAACTGTCCGCTGAAATTGCCGCAGCCTTGCTGACAGGAGATCCGCGCGCGAAGGTTTTCGCCACGCGCCAGCTGGTGCGGGCCTGGCGTAAAGGCTTGCTGGAATGGGACTTTTCGTGCGCCATGCCGGACCAGCCAGCCTGGCCGGAGCAGCCGGAACTGTTGCCGCCCAACCAGATGCCGAAGCGCGGCAAAGGCGGTTCGGATCGAGCGCGGATCGCTTTGTGGCATGCGCTGGCTCACATTGAATTTGTCGCGATTGACTTGGCGCTCGACATGGCGGGACGTTTCGGCGCGCAAATGGGCCGCGAATTTGTCGATGATTTTCTGAGTGTTGCAGCCGATGAAGCGATGCATTTCGCTTTGCTAGCGCGCAAGCTGGAAAGCCTTGGCAGCCATTATGGCGCTTTGCCTGCGCATGCAGGTTTATGGGAGGCCGCGCATGAAACGCGGCACGATGTTCGCGCGCGCCTTGCGATTGTGCCCATGGTTTTGGAGGCGCGGGGTCTGGATGTTACGCCGGCAACGCTTAAGCGGGTGGAAGCACAGGGCGACACAAACGGCGCCAGAATTTTGCAACGAATCCTTGACGACGAAATTCGCCATGTCGCCTTTGGCACCAAGCATTTTGTCGATTCGGCACAAGAATCAGGAGAATCGCCACAGATTCTCTGGAAATCGCTGGTAGAAAGGCACTTCAGAGGGCGCGTTAAGCCGCCGTTCAACGACTCAGCCCGGCTCGCAGCCGGTTTGTCGCGCGACTATTACAGCGGTATTGCTTCGTAAAGAATTGACCCGATAACTCAAAATCAACCAAACGCGGGTTTCGCCCTGCGCGTCATCCGTTTGGGCCTGGTCGAAGAGTTTTCTAAGATTTGGCATTGATTATCAGGCGCTTATGGATTTCCAAGTTCAGCGCGAAGTAAGGAAGTTGGCTCGGCAATGGTATCGAACCATGTTAAAATTGCGATCAAAGGCGCTTGTGTCGCTGTGGCAGGCTTTGCCACGATCGCTGCTGCCCCTGCGCTAGCCAACAGTTCAGCTTCTGCCGCTGTTGACGTAAGCGATGCGGCGAACCGCGCTCAGGAAAGCTCGCTCAATTCCGGTGACACGCGCTTCCGCCAATTGTT
>WTKI01000109.1 GCA_011524425.1 Altererythrobacter sp.
AATCTCTTCGATCAGATCAGACAGAAGGGCACCGCCGCCCTGATCCAATTGCCTTGGCATCAGGTGACTTTCGTGCTCAAGCACAGTGACATGGCAGTTGCGCTGTGCCATGCCGCGGGCCGCTTCTAGCCCAAGAAGACCGCCGCCAATCACCGCCACGCGGCGCGCGGAAAATGATCGTGCCAAAAGGGCGGATGCGTCATCCGCGCTTCTGAACCGAAACACCCCGCTCAGCGCACGACCTGGTATGTTGGGTATGAACGCCCTTGAACCAGTGGCAAGCACCAGCTTGTCGTACGGCCAAAGCTGCCCGTCAGCCGTTACGACTTGCTTTTCCTCGCGAAGAATTTTGACAACGCGCTGACCAAGGCACACATGCAGATGCGTGTCGGTCTTCATATCCTCAAGTGTGATCTCGCCCAGTTGGGCCTCGCCTCCCAACAACGGGGTCAGGCGCGCCCGGTTGTATGGCTCAAAAGTTTCGTCGCCCAAAATTGTGGTACAAATACCGCCGCGGGCCAGCGTTTGCGCGACGCGGCTTCCTATCGGGCCAGCTCCAACGACGACGCACGACATGGAGCCGCTCGGCCAGGTTTCTGATGAGACTAGGTTTTTTTGTTCCAGCAACGATATACGCCATCCAAATTGATGTTTGTAATCGGATAAAAGCGGCGTTGCTTTGAGTGATTTAATGCCAACGTCGTTGCCGGCACCTTACTTGTTTTTGAATGGCAGAGGTGTGTCAACGGAACTGGCGATTAGGAACGCCTCCTTAGCTTCAGTTTGTCAATCGCAGGGCGAATTGCTGAAACTTTCATCTGTTTCTAGCCAGTACCTGTAGGGCGGAAGAAGTCTTGGCATTGTGGCGCGACGCAATTTCCTTAGTCGTGCTCCAGCCTTTGAAGCGCGGCTAAAGAGCGCCGCGCCATATCAGCGTACGATTAGAATCAGCGGCCAAAAAGAACCGTTGCCAAGCATCAATATCGGCTTTGAATATTTGGCGACCATTCGAATACACAGCAGCATCCGACACTTTGGTCTCTTTGCGGTCATCTGACGCGTTCAGTCAGGCATTGTCGGCCAAGAAGCGTGTCTAAGGTCCGCTAAGCGGACTTTGCTGACCTTGGTCATCGACGCGAAAACTCACTCACCGAATGGAGTTTGCCATAAAAAATATCATAGTTTTTCTATTTGGACGCCCCAACACGCTATGAGTTTTGACTGATGACATATGCCCGTACACACCGTCCTATTTCGATGCAAGAATACTCGGATTCCATGGGTAAGGACACCATGCGCGAACTCGTAAGTGGCTACGGGGAAGATTTACTTGAAGTCCTAGAACAACAAAGAGACCCTTGGCTTTTGTTCGCGGTAATTCACGGTTTGAACTACGACCTCGAGTCCAGCTTCGAGGTGGCTGCTTGGGTGCTTGAACAACCGGATTGTGATGAGTTTATTGCTATTTCTGCATTTGGTCTGATGCAGGGATCGTTTTGGTGCGGACAGGCAGAATCCTATAAAGATGTTGATCGTCCACTGGTCATCATTTCAGAACGCGCAGAGTGTGCGCCTTTCCAGAAAAGTGTCATGTCTCCACGGGGTGTTGAGCATGCAAATGGTCTGGCACAAAAGGCAAAACTATTTGTCACGCAAATTCAAAAATACATAATGAAATTAGATGTTTGAATGAAGTTCTACCGGTTCATTCCCACCAAAAATCCCACCGGAAAGCATTACTACGTGTTGGATCGACAAGCAAAAAAGTCGCGATTAGAATTCGACAGCGCTGAGATGGCTCAACAGGGACGCATTGGCAACGGGTCAAAAACTGCGTGTGCTGACCGTCGTCGATACCTTCTCGCGCGACATGGATTTGTGGGCCTAGCAACGCGGTGTCACGCTGGACGTCTCACGTCCTGGTAAACCGACAGACAACGCTTTTATCGCGGCCTTCAACTCAAAGCTACGAAGTGAATGCTTGAACACGCGTCGCCATTGTCGC
>WTKI01000032.1:0-1908 GCA_011524425.1 Altererythrobacter sp.
CGCTTATTCACTATCGCGAGGCGCTAAAGGAAAAGGGGCTCCTGTTTGCACAATGCCTTGGCGCAGGCAGCTTGCCTGTCCTCAGACAAGTCATGCTGGCAGCAGACGGAGACAGGCCTGCCGCTCGTATCCATCCTCAGATCGACAATCGCGCTGCAACAGGATTGCTGGAGCGCGCGGGCTTTGCCCGCCAAGTGGTCGATAGCCGGACGTTGAAAGTGCGCTATTCGAGTTTTGCCCGCCTACTAGGCGATTTGCGCGACCAAGCGTTAACTTCCGTACTGCAATCGCCGGCCCCCTATCTAGGCAAGGCAGGGCTTGAGCGCGCTCGCGAAGCTTTTGATGCCATGCGCGAAGAAGATGGCAAAGTCACAGAGAGCTTTGAAATCCTGGCACTGACAGGTTGGCGCTAAAGTCCTTTACAGTGTGCCTTAGCCGCCCGTCCTATCAGGCGAGCGCTGCTTGTGCCGCTGCAAGCCGTGCGATCGGCACGCGATAGGGCGAGGCGGAAACATAATCGAGCCCGGTTTTCTCGCAGAATGCAATGGAGGCTGGATCTCCGCCATGCTCGCCGCATATGCCCAGCTTGATATCAGGCCGGGTTGCCCTTCCCCGCTCTGCTGCCAGTTCTACCAGCTGGCCCACGCCTTCAATATCGAGGCTGACGAAAGGATCGCGCGCGAAAATGCCTTTCTCGACATAAGGCGCGAGGAACTTAGCGGAATCGTCTCGCGACACACCGATCGCTGTTTGCGTCAGGTCATTTGTGCCGAAGCTGAAGAACGCGCCTTCTTCCGCAATCTCGCCCGCCATCAACGCAGCGCGTGGCAGCTCGATCATCGTCCCGACGAGGTATTCCACGCTAACGCCTTGCTCTTCGAACACAGCCTTTGCAGTCGCATCGACAAGCGCTTTTAGCAGCTCAAGCTCGCGCTTTGTCGCAACCAGCGGGATCATCACTTCAGGCAAAGGCGATTCACCTGATGCCTTTGTCACTTCACACGCAGCTTCGAAAATCGCGCGCGCCTGCATCTCATAGATTTCAGGGAAGGTGATCCCTAACCGGCAACCACGGTGGCCCAGCATGGGGTTGAATTCGTGCAATTCGTCTGCCCGGCGCTTCAAGTGATCCACGCCCAGCCCTGTCGCATCGGCCAGCTCAGCAAACTCCGCATCGCCTTGCGGCAAGAATTCGTGCAGCGGCGGATCAAGCAAGCGGATCGTACACGGCAGCCCTGTCATCACTTCGAAGATCGACTGGAAGTCTGCGCGCTGCTCAGGAAGCAATTTGCCCAAGGCGCTGCGACGCCCGGATTCATCTTCAGCTAGGATCATCTGGCGCACAGCGCTGATCCGTGCAGCATCGAAGAACATGTGCTCTGTCCGGCAAAGGCCAATCCCTTCTGCGCCAAATTGCCGTGCGCGGGTGCAATCATCGGGCGTTTCCGCATTGGTGCGCACGCGCATGCGGCGATGCTGGTCAGCCCACTCCATCAGCACGCCGAAATCGCCAGCCAGTTCCGGCTCGATCGTCGGCACTGCGCCCAGCATGACCTGCCCATTGCCGCCATCAAGCGTGATCACATCGCCTTCTTTAAGCTCTTTAGGGCCGATCCTGAGAGATTTACCCGCACGGTCGATGGAGACTTCTCCTGCGCCCGAGACGCAAGGCCGCCCCATGCCGCGCGCGACAACCGCTGCGTGTGACGTCATGCCGCCTCGCGCTGTCAAAATACCTTCAGCTGCGTGCATTCCGTGAATGTCTTCAGGCGACGTTTCGACCCGCACAAGGATCACTTTCTCGCCGCGCTCGGCCCATTGCTCAGCGGTGTCCGCATCCAGCACGATCTTGCCTGATGCAGCGCCCGGCGAAGCGGGCAAACCCGTAGTCATCACATGCCGCGGTGC
>WTKI01000032.1:2008-9619 GCA_011524425.1 Altererythrobacter sp.
GGCATCGCCTCTTCCATGGAAAGCGGCTTTGCATTGGCCGCTTCGCGTGCAGCCTTGGTCAGATATTGCGGCGTGCGGATTCCTGCCACCACGTCTTCGCCCTGCGCGTTGATCAGATATTCGCCATAATAGGCGCGCTCGCCTGTCGCAGGATCCCGCGTGAAGGCGACCCCTGTGGCAGAGGTGTCGCCCATATTGCCGAACACCATCGCTTGCACGTTGACCGCCGTGCCCCAATCGGCCGGGATATCGTTCAAGCGGCGATAAACCTTCGCCCGGTCTGCGTTCCAGCTGTCGAACACAGCACGGATCGCGCCCCATAGCTGCTCTGTCACATCCTGCGGGAACGGATGACCCAGTTCGCCTTCTGCAATGCGCTTGAATTCTGCGACCAGCTCTTTCCAGTCATCGGCTTCAAGCTCCGTATCGGCATAGAGGCCTTTGTCCTCTTTCGCGATTTCCAGCGCTTCTTCGAAAAGCCCGTGGTCGAGCCCAAGCACAACGTCGGAATACATCTGGATGAACCGGCGATAGCTGTCCCAGGCAAAGCGTTCATCCCCCGAAGCGCTCGCAAGCCCTGCCACCGTTTCATCATTGAGACCAAGGTTGAGCACCGTATCCATCATGCCCGGCATGGAGACACGCGCGCCAGAGCGAACGGACACCAGCAGCGGGTCGCTCGCATCGCCAAAGCTTTTGCCAACGGTCGCTTCAATATGTGCCAGCGCTGCAGCGACCTGGCTTTTCAGATCATCTGTAAAATTTGCGCCTTCGTTGAGATATTTGACGCATTCTTCGGTTGTGATCGTGAAGCCTGGCGGGACCGGCAACCCGATGCTCGCCATTTCCGCAAGGTTCGCACCTTTACCGCCTGTGACAGTCTTGTCCTTCTGGCGCGGGTCTGAGTGGTCGGCTGCGCCTCCGAATGTATAGACTGTTTTCACGTTAGAAGTCCTCTTCAGGGGGATGAATTAGGAAACTTGGCTGTGCTTCCAGAGGTTGAGATGGCTATCCTTCGATGCGGCTGAAATCTGCCACCTTGTGAACCGCATTGCGGAAAGCGGCGAGCAAGTCGAGCCGGGCGCTTCGCTTGTCCTCATTCGGGTCATTGACGGTAACGTCTTCGAAGAATTGATCGATAGGCGAACGTAGGCTGGCCAGCGCCGCCATGGCGCTTTCAAAGTCTTCGGCATCAATGGCTGCAGCGGCTTTAGGTTCCGCATCGGCAAGTGCATCGATCAACGCCTTTTCCGCCGGTTCGGGGGAGTAGGAGACGTCCCTACTGGCCCACTTTTCTTTCTTGAGGATATTCGATGCACGCTTGTAGCCGGCGAGGAGATTGGCGCCGTTTTCGCTTGCAATAAAGGCAGTCAATGCCCGCGCTCGACCTTCGACGCGATCAACCCGCATGTCAGTCGAGCCAGCCCATTCACGCGATGCAGCAATGAAATCATGCCGCACACCTTCGTCACGCAGCTGAACCGCCAATCGATCTAGCAGAAAGTCAGCAAGTTTTTCCGCCAGAGCAGCATTCTGCCGACTTTCCCATGCGTGCACGACTGTATCAAGCGCCAACTCAAGCTTGTTAGCTTGGACAAGCCGCAAATAGCCCAGGGCCGCACGGCGTAGCGCAAACGGATCTTTTGAACCGGTTGGCAAGATGTCGATCTTAAAAAAGCTCAACAAATTATCGAGCTTATCAGCCAAGCTGACAGCAACCGTAGTTGGCGCGGTTGGCACTTCATCGCCCTGCCCCACCGGCTTGTAGTGATCGCGGATGGCGTCGGAGACCTCTTGCGGTAGTCCTTCCTTCTCTGCGTAATATCCGCCCATCAGGCCTTGAAGCTCGGGAAACTCCCCGACCATTTCTGTGACAAGATCGGCCTTGGATAGCTCAGCTGCTTGGCGAGCAAGCTTGTGATCTCCATTTGGGGCTTTCGCATCGAAGACCAACCAATCCGCCAGTTTCGCCACGCGGTCCACCTTGTCCGCGACCGTGCCGAGCTTTTCGTGGAAGGTAATCCGCTCCAGCCCCTTGGCATGTTCAGCGAGCGTTTTCTTTTGATCAAGCTCCCAGAAAAACCGCGCGTCTGATAGCCTCGCGGCAAGCACCTTGCGATTACCATCGACCACCACCGCCGGATCGTCCGCCGCAATATTGGCGGTGCAAACAAACGCATTGGCGAGATTGCCGTTCTTGTCCTCGCACACGAAATACTTCTGGTTCACCCGCGCGGTTAGCTGGATGACTTCTGGCGGCACATCGAGATAGCTCTCGTCAAACCGGCCTAGCAGCGGAACGGGCCACTCGGTCAGACCTGCATTCTCGATCACCAGCCCTTCGTCTTCAACAAGCTTGAGGCCCGCTGCTTCTGCAGCAGTTTTGGCCCCTGAGCGCACCGCATCCTGTCGATCTTCATGATCGACAATGACATAGGCCTCGCGCAGCTTCGCAGCGTAATCGTCTACGCCATCAATCGTGATCGCACCCGAGGAGTGGAACCGGTGCCCCATGGTCTCGCGGCCAGCTGTCACCCCGCCCGCTTCGCAAGCAACCACTTCGCCATCAAGTAGCGCTATAATGGCTGAGAGAGGCCGCACCCAGCGCGGGCTTTCCGTGCTGATCGAAGCTTCGCCCCAACGCATTGACTTGGGCCAGCTGAAGTCACGCACAATCGCAGGGATCGCTTCTGCGAGAACCGCGGATGTCTCTCGTCCGGGAATAGCCTTCACTGCAAAGTATGTCTCACGGCCTTTGACGTCGCGCACCTCTAAATCGTCGCGGGTCACGCCATTCTTGCGGCAAAAACCATCGACCGCCTGATCCGGCGCGCCGACCGGAGGCCCTTTCGCTTCCTCGCTGACCGCTTCAGTCGCTGTGGGAAGCCCGCGCGCAATCAGTGCGAGCCTGCGGGGCGTTGACCAAACGGTTAGTTCGCCAATCGCGACGCCCGCTGCATCAAGCTCTCGCCGGAACAGCTTTTCCAGCTCGGCGCGTGCGCCAGCCTGCATCCGCGCAGGGATTTCTTCGGAGCGCAATTCAAGAAGGAAATCAGCCATCAGCGAATATCATATCCAAGCGCGGAGACAGCCTCCGCATGGGGTTGAAGTCCAGCGCTAATCGCAGAAATGTGTTCATCAGTCAGCTTGCTGATCTGGCGCTCGTTCATGTTCTCAAGGGGCTGCGGTTCGTAGTCCTTGACCCGCAATTTTGCTTCGCGATCGACATCGTGGAGGAGCGGTTCAAGTGCTGCCAGTTGATCCAGCACTTCAACAGTGTTCTCTGTCAGCTCTTCATAGGTCAACGCCATCTGCGTCACATCTTCCAGATCGACCAGCATCTTGGCGCGTCGCCCGTAAATGTCGCCAAGCAAGCGAAAATGCTCCAAACTCTTGATTTCAAGCTCTTCCACATCTTCATGCCAGAACTTGGTGAGATGATCCTTGCCATAGCGCTTGGCCCAGCTTGCACAGACTGCATAAGGGTCGCGTGTCAGGCGAATTACAGTGCATGGCATGTCCGAAAAAGCGTCTAGCAAAGGCCGCATACGCACCATATTGCCGGGTGACTTTTCGACCACTAGCTTGGGAAAACCGCCGACCTTCTTAACTTCGCGCAGCCACATGCCGCGAACGAGTGCGTAATCGATCTCAGCATCCGGATTCCAACGCCGTCCTGGGCCATGAAGCTGCGGCAACAGCCACTGTCCCTCGCCATCATCGACCAACCGCATTGCAGCACTGGCTGTGTCGAGCAGCTCGCCCAATGCGGTTGAGCCGCCATTGTTGAAAGTCGCGATAAAAAGCCAGCGCACTTCACCTTGAGCGGGCTGCCAGGAATCCCTGCGCGCGACCTTCTCGATCAGCGACTGATGCAAATTTTCGCCCAGCAGCTTGCGAAAATTGACTGAGCGCAGGAGAGGTTTGGGAGACGTCATGACCAGCCGTTCACCTCCATATATTTCTCGCAAGAGCCCCGTGCCAGATCGCGCACCCGCCCCATATAGCTCGCGCGCTCCTGTACGCTGATGACGCCGCGCGCTTGCAAGAGGTTGAACAAGTGGCTCGCTTCAATGGCCTGTTCATAAGCGGCGATGGGCACATCGTTGGCTAAGGCGTTCTTGCACTCTGCCTCGGCCTTGTTGAACAGATCGAACAGAGCGTCTGTATCTGCAACTTCGAAATTCCACTTCGACATCTGCTTTTCGTTTTCGAGGAATACCTCGCCATAGCTTACGCCGCGGCCGTTGAAGTTCAGATCGTACACATTGTCGACGCCCTGAATGTACATCGCCAGCCGTTCAAGCCCGTATGTGAGCTCGCCAGCGACGGGCTTGCAATCAAAGCCGCCCATTTGCTGGAAATAGGTGAACTGTGTGACTTCCATCCCGTCACACCACACTTCCCAGCCAAGGCCCCATGCGCCAAGTGTCGGACTTTCCCAGTCATCTTCGACAAAGCGGATATCATGCTTGAGCGGATCGATCCCGATCCGGCGCAGGCTTTCCAGATAGAGATCCTGAATGTCTGCCGGGCTTGGCTTCAGGATCACTTGATATTGGTAGTAATGCTGCAAGCGGTTCGGGTTCTCACCATAGCGGCCATCGGTAGGACGACGGCAAGGCTGGACGAAAGCCGCATTCCATGGGTCCGGTCCCAATGCTCGCAATGTTGTCGCAGTGTGAAACGTGCCTGCACCCATGCGCATGTCATAGGGCTGCAAGATTACACAGCCTTGCGCGCTCCAGAAATCATGGAGCGTCAGGATCATATCCTGAAATGAATTCTGCGGGTCGCGCGCAGGGATAGAAGGTGTCGCCGCTTCGGTCATGGCGGGCGCCATGGCGCAAGGCCTCTCAGGCGTCAATGCTGCTGCGCTCCATGTGCACGCATTGGACCTTTTATCTTACGTTATGCGGTCTTTGCCGGGTTTTTGCCCCTCGTTCACTTGGCATTCGCAATTGTTCGCGTAATTTGCTGCTAATCAATTGATTTAGCGAGAGAGGAATCAGTAAATGTTCAACCGGTTTAGCCGCTCTTTTGCAGATGTTGGCGCAGCAGCAACACTTCTCGCAAGCGCTCCCGCTATTGCGGAAGAAACGGTCGCAGTAGAAGCCGATACTCCGGTGGCAGAGGCACCTGCTTCAGGCCCCGCCCTCTGGTCTGTCGCTGACGAAGATACGACAATCTATCTTTTCGGAACGGTCCATGCGCTGCCTAAGAACCTAGAGTGGTTGGACGAAGACATCTCCAACGCGCTCAAATCTTCAGATACGATTGTCACAGAGGTAGATCTGAAGGAAATGGCGGGTCCTAAGATGATCCAGATCATTCAGACCACCGCGGTTTTGCCTCAAGGCACTACGCTTCGCAGCCTTTTAGATGAAGAGCAGACGAAGACTTACGAAGCCGCCATGGCACAAATTCAAGTGCCGGCAGCGGCTTTCGATCAATTCGAGCCATGGTATGCAGGCATGATGGTGACGATGTTGCCTCTAATGCAGCAAGGCTATTCGCCTGATGCAGGAGTTGAGGAAGTGCTGCTGAAAGAAGCTGGCAGCATTGAGAAAACCGCTCTTGAAACAGTGGAATTCCAGCTCGGCGTATTCGACCAGTTGCCGCAGGAGAACCAGATCACTTTCCTGGTGGAAGCAGCAGAAAACGTCGGTCAAATTAAACCCATGCTGGATGCAATGGTGGCAGAATGGCTGGAAGGCGATGCAGAAGGCCTTGCTGTAATGATGAATGAAAGCCTCGATGATCCGGAGCTTGCAGAGGCCCTGCTCTATTCGCGCAATCGCAATTGGGCGGACTGGATTGAAACGCGCATGGCAAGCCCGGGTACAGTCTTCATGGCAGTCGGCGCTGGCCATCTTGCTGGCGAGGAAAGCGTTCAGGATTATCTTGAACAGCGCGGCGTGGTCGTCACTCGTATCCAGTAATGGCACGCAAGTTTATTCTTGGCAGTCTGGCGTTGCTGCTGACTGCATGCGGCAGTTCGGCTGGCAGTGAGGCGGAGGGTCAGCAGGCATCGCCCCTCCTTTACGAGGTCACATCACAGGACGGTGCACAACAGACCTGGCTGTTCGGGACAATTCACGCATTGCCCGATGGCGTTGATTGGCGGACACCTGTGTTACAGGAAGCAATAGGTAGCGCTGATTACCTTGTGGTAGAGATTGCGGAGCTCGATAACCAGCGCGCTATGGTCGATACGTTTATGGCTCTCTCGCGCACTCCCGATCAGCCAGATATCGGCACTCGGGTGGAAACTGAGGAGCGCCCACGCCTTTTCGATCTGATAGAGCGGGCAGGCTACACGCCGCATGATTTTGCCAGCGTCGAGACATGGGCTGCTGCCTTGATGCTGGCGCAGGCAAACTCCACAGGTGACCCTGCTAACGGTGTTGACCGGGCGCTATTAAAGGACTTCCAGGGTCGCGAAATCCGCGAATTTGAAGGCGCAGCCTTACAGCTGGGAATCTTCGATCAGCTACCTGAAAAAGAACAACGGGATCTGCTGGCCGGGGTTCTTGAAGAAAGTGCTGCAGATGATCCTGCGAAGCTTCGTAAGGCATGGCTCACGGGCGACGAAGACACTCTTACAGACGCCACAACAAAAGGCATCATGGCAGATCCTGAGCTGCGCGACGCTATCCTGACCGGCCGCAACGATGCATGGATGGTCCAGCTTGACGAAATGCTTTCAGACCCGGCCAAACCGTTCGTGGCGGTAGGCGCTGCGCATATTGTCGGACCAGAGGGCCTCGCTGCTCAACTTGAAGCGCGCGGCTACACGGTCACGCGGATCCAATAAGCCTGGTCCGCAGACACCAGAGAAAGCTTGCCAATCCGGTATTCGCGCCCTAAGGGACCGCGCTTCGGCGTCATGGTCATCCCTGGAGGCGTGGCGGTCCGGATAACAAACAATAGCAATTCGAAAGGTATGTAACATGAGCGACGCTCTGACACTGCCGGCCGAAGCGCGCGAACGGGCTGGCAAGGGAGCCTCCCGTGCACTGCGTCGCGAAGGCCGTGTACCCGCTGTCATTTACGGCGGCAAAGAAGCACCCACGATGATCCACGTGGAATCGAAAGAACTGGTCAAGCAATTGATGACCGGCCACTTTATGAACTCGATTGTAGAGATCACCCTTGGTGGCGAGACCATCAAAACTCTGCCAAAGGATGTGGCGCTCCACCCTGTTACAGACCGCCCTGAGCACGCTGACTTCCTCCGCCTTGCTAAAGGCGCGAAAGTTGAGGTTTCCGTGCCAGTTATCTTCGCGAACGAAGAAGCATCGCCAGGCCTCAAGAAGGGCGGCGTGTTGAACGTGGTCCGTCACGAGGTTGATCTGGTTTGTGAAGCAGACAAGATCCCTGGCGAGATCGAGATTGATGTGACCGGCAAGGAAGTCGGCGATTCGATCCACATCAGCGAAATCAAGCTGCCTGAAGGTAGCGAAAGCGCGATTACCGACCGCGATTACACTATCGCAACGCTGGTCGCGCCGTCTGCCCTCAAGAAGAGCGAGAGTGAAACCGAGGAAGGCGAAGAAGTCGCAGCCGATGAAGTTGAAGCAACTTCACAGAAAGGCGATGACGACGCTG
>WTKI01000385.1 GCA_011524425.1 Altererythrobacter sp.
TGTATAAGAGACAGGTGGGATACCAGCGCGCCCTATGTGCGCAGCTGGATCCGCGACGAGCTTGGCCCGGAGGCTGCGGTTGCGGACCGGATTAAGACCGATACAGAAACTCTGTTGCGTTTGCCGGGCCTTATCAGGCGGTTGGAAGATCGGTTCCCACCCAAAGGCGGCGCACCCGAACCGCCGCCGCTTCCCGATGTGGAATTGATGTGGGAGAGCAAGGCTCGCCAGGGAAATGGCTGGTTAGGCTATATCTTAGCTGCTGCGATAGGCGCTGGTGCGGTTATCGGGGCCACAGCGCTGGGCTGGATCGGCTAAGAGGCCGTCACTGATCCCACATAGCGATCAAACTATCTTTGTCCGCCAATGCTTTTAGCCCTTTGCTAGCTAAAAATTAACCACTACTCACCCATGTTGGACAAGGCGCAAAGTGCGGCTAATCTGCTGCATGACTCGCCATTGATCGATCATTTTTGAGGCTGAGAGCGGTTAATCCGGCCTGGCCTTGCTGTTTAGGGATGGATTTGTGAGCTCAGCGCATCCAAAAATCCTGCTTGTCGTAGGCGGCGGTATTGCCGCCTATAAGTCTTGCGAACTAGTTCGTATGATCCGCAAAGGCGGAGGCGACGTCACATGCGTTGTGACGGAAGGTGGGCAGCAATTTGTCACGCCTATGGCGCTGGCAGCGCTTAGCGAAAACGAAGTCTACACAAGCCTGTGGGATCTCAAGAACGAAGTCGAGATGGGTCATATCGAATTGAGCCGCGAAGCGGACTTGATCGTAGCGTGCCCGGCAACCGCAGATATGATGGCTAAAATGGCGGCGGGCATTGCAGATGATCTTGCGACCACAGTCATGTTGGCAACTGACAAGCCAGTGATGGCCGTTCCGGCCATGAATGTGCGCATGTGGGAGCATGAAGCGACCCAGCGTAATGTGTCATGGCTGCGTGAAGCCGGCGTGCAAGTGCTGGATCCCGATGAAGGGCCGATGGCTTGCGGCGAGTTCGGCTATGGCCGCTTGCCAGAGCCGCATGCGATCTGGACTGCGATCGCCGCGCATTTCGACATCGAAGTGGAGGCGCCAGAAGTGGCAACGCCTGCGCCTGTCGCAGCGGCTGACATGAGCCCGGATGAAATTCTCGAAGCGCTGGAACCGGAACCAGAAGTAGAACCGAAGAGCGGCGGGCTCAGCGGTCTGCTGTCATCCATTATTCCGCGTTCAACGCCCAAGCGCACAGCCGAAGAGATTGAAACGCAGCAATTGGAAGAAGAAGAGGCTGCGCGCATCGAAGCGGAAGAAACCGCTGAAGAAGCAGCCCGGCTCGAAGACGCCGCTGCTGCTGAAGGCGAGGAAGCAACCGAAGCAGAGCCTGTCGAAGAAGACGTTGATCCTGATGCTGTGCCTGACCTTGGCGGGCCGTTGATGGCGAAAAAAGGTGCAGCTTCAGCCGCACCTCCGATTGATCCGGATGCAATCAACCATGAAGTGAATGAGCGCCAAAGCGCGCCTGAACCGGTCGCTGAAGAAGCGCCGCCTGCACCTGTTGCGCCTGACGATGTCGAAGTCGCACAAGACGATGCGCTTGACGGGCAGATGATCAAAGTCAAGGAAGGTCACCAGCCCCTTGATGGCCGCCACGTCCTCGTGACAGCCGGGCCGACCTGGGAATCGATCGATCCTGTGCGCTACATCGCAAACCGCTCGTCGGGCAAGCAAGGCTTCGCCATTGCCGCCGCCGCAGCTGCGCTAGGCGCGAAAGTCACACTGGTCGCAGGACCGGTTTCGCTGAAAACGCCAAAAGGCGTCGACCGCGTTGACGTGGAAAGCGCAGCCGACATGTCGCAAGCGGTGAAAGACGCTATGCCGTCTGATGTCGCAATCATGGTCGCTGCTGTGGCGGATTGGCGTCCTAAAGAATATCGCGCTGAGAAAATGAAGAAGCGCGGCTCTGCACCGCCTGCTCTTGTCCTAACAGAGAACCCCGACATCCTTACAAA
>WTKI01000003.1 GCA_011524425.1 Altererythrobacter sp.
CACAGCCTGGACGATGTTCTGGCGGTCGATGCTGAAGCGCGCCGAGTGGCGCAAACCTTGATGGAAGACGCATAAGATAATGTTCGAGTCGCCGCCTTTCTGGATGTGGATCCTTGGTTTCCTGCTTGTGCTGGGGCCCTTGGTTACGCTCCACGAACTTGGACACTATTTAGTGGGACGTTGGTTTGGCGTTGGCGCGGAGGCTTTTTCTGTCGGCTTTGGCAAGGAAATAGCGGGCTGGACTGACAAGCGGGGCACCCGCTGGAAACTCTCCGCGATCCCTTTAGGCGGCTATGTCCAGTTCAAAGGGGACATGAACCCGGCAAGCCAGCCCGATCCTGATCAACCTATCGAACACGGGTCTTTCCAAGCGGCATCCTTGTGGAAACGCGCTTTAATCGTTTTCGCAGGTCCAGCAATGAACATACTGATTACATTGGTGATTTTTGCCACATTCAATTTTGCCTACGGGAAGGTTGAAGCGGATAATTCCATTGCTCGCTTTTCTGAAAACTCGCCTGCGCAATCGGCGGGGCTGGAAGTAGGCGACGAGATCATCGCCATCGACGGCGAAGCTATTGAAAGCTTCCGGGATATTGGCAGTCGTGTGCTGATGTTCCCCGGCGAACAGATTGAAATTACGATCGAGCGCGATGGATCATCGCAGACAGTGCCAGTCATGATCGGCGAAGTTGTTGAAACAGACCGGTTTGGAAATGAATCGCGCATTGGGCGGATCGGCATTTATTCAGGCGAACCTATTGTCAGCGCGGTGGGGCCTGTTGAAGCGGTTACGCTTGCAGGGGCGCAAAGCTGGGGCCTGGTCGAAATGATGGTCACAGGTATCAAGCAGATCCTGATCGGCGACCGTTCCATCAAAGAATTGGGCGGGCCAATCAAGATCGCCAAATATTCAGGGGAACAGTTGAGCCTCGGGCCAGAAGCCTTTGTCAGCTTTGCTGCGCTCATCTCGCTTAATTTGGCATTCATTAACTTGCTGCCAATCCCAGCGCTCGACGGCGGGCACTTGGCATTCTACGCGGCAGAAGCAGTTCGCCGGAAGCCAGTGGGTCCGCGCGGCCAGGAATGGGCGTACCGAATGGGCATCAGCCTTGTGCTGGTCTTGATGGTGGTCGTGACGGTGAATGACCTCGTTTCGCTGCCGATTTTCGGGAGTTAACGGGGGACAGGACCCGGCAGTGCGGTGATTGGTGGCTTACCCCGCTTGATTGCGTGCGCTCCTTGGGGCAGAGGCGGCGTAGATATATGCGTTGCGTTAACGGGGTTGGTTGCTCACGGGTCGCAGCGCCTGTGAATTGAGAGTTTTGACGGGATTTAACGTGTCCATGAAGACAGTATCGAAGGCGGGTGGTATGCCCGGTCAGCAAGCCGGTAAGCTGGCCATTGCCTTACTTTGCGGATCAATGCTCGCTGGTATCCCCAGCGTGGCAATTGCCCAGCAGGCTGCGCCAGCCGCGGATGCGGCCAGCCCCGCACCGCCAGCGCCGCAACCACAGAGCAATATCATCCGGACGATTTCCGTTGCCGGGGCAGAGCGTTTGGAAGCGCAGACGATCCTCAGCTACATAAAACTTCGCCCCGGCCAGGAATATACATCCGTTGCCGCTGACGAAGCGCTGAAGGATTTAGGCGCGACCGAGCTGTTCTCTAACTTCTCGATCCGCAATGATGGCGGGAATGTTGTCATCACTGTGCAGGAAAACCCGGTCATCAACCGGATTGTTCTTGAAGGTAACAAGCGCATCAAGAACGACAAGATCATTCCTGAGATCAAGCTTTCTCCGCGACAAATCTTTACGCGTTCGAAGGTTCGCGCAGACGTTGCGCGTATTATCGAGCTGTACAAGCGCCAAGGCCGGTTCGCAGCGACAGTCGAACCCAAGATGGTCGAACTCGCGCAAAACCGCGTTGATATCGTGTTTGAGATCACGGAAGGTCCTAAGTCCAAGGTTCGCCAGACCAACATTATCGGGAACGAGA
>WTKI01000275.1:0-1111 GCA_011524425.1 Altererythrobacter sp.
CCAACCCAACCGTAGAAGCTTTGCGCATCGCGGAAGAGCTCGACAAAGTCGCGCGCTTGCGGGTTAAAGACCGCTTGTGTCGAACCGCTCGCAACTGCGCGTGCTTCAGATAGAATAGCCTGCCGTTGCAAATCGAAGTCAGGCAGATCGGCGGCTTCCGGACTGGAGAGTACAGCTTGCGTCACCAAATTGGGCGCAAACAGGCTCCAAAGGCCAATAAAGAGAAGGATCGGAATTCCGATCCAAAGCGCCACATACCACCCGTGATAGTTGGGCAGGCTGGGCAATCGCCCGGTTTCGCTTTCCTTAGCGAAGGTCCAGGCGCGCGCACGTGCTGCCAACCATCCGGCAAGCCCGAGGCCAAGGGCCAAGAGTAGCAAGATGGTTGGCGACATACGTGTTGGTTACCTTACTTCAGTTCTGAGCCGTCAATCGTCGTGTATTCAGTGGCGGCCTTAAGGTTGGCTTCCATTGTTTCACTCGGCGATGCGATCAGTCCAATGTCTGTCAGTGGGCCATCAACGTCCCACATCTTAGTCCACTGGGTGAGGTATTCCTTGAGGCCCGGGATCGCATCAATATGCGCTTTCTTTACATATACGAACAGCGGACGCGCGCCGGGGTAAGCGAAGCTTGAGATATTCTCATAGGTAGGTTCGACACCGTTCATAGGCAGCCCCTGCACCTTGTCGGCGTTTTCCTCAAGATAAGAATAGCCGAAAACCCCAACTGCTTTCGGGTTGCTTTCGATTTTTTGCACAATCAGGTTGTCCTGCTCGCCTTGATCGACATAAGCGCCGTCAGAGCGGACTTCCGTGCAGACCTGGTCGTAGCGGTCTTCATCGCTCTCTTTCAGAGCTTTCATGTCTTCGTTCGACTTACAGCCAACTTCCAGCACGAGCTCTTTAAGCGCATCACGTGTGCCTGATGTGCTTGGCGGGCCGTAAACGAGGATCGGCTCGTTGGGGAGCGACGGATCAACATCTGACCAATTGGTGGTATTCTGCTCGCCGCCATAAGGGCTTGCAGCAAGTGCTTCGTATACCTGCTGGGGTGTCAGGCTCATCATGATGCCGCCTTGCGCTGATGCAAAAGCGATGCCGTCAAGGCC
>WTKI01000275.1:1211-4811 GCA_011524425.1 Altererythrobacter sp.
AGCGCTGAAGCAGCTGCGAAGATGAATGATTTAGTCTTAGTCATGGATTCTCTCACTTTGTTTATGAGAAGCGCAAAAGCGCGGAAATGTTCAGGGCCGCGACAATCCGCGGCCCCTAACAGGCAATCGGGATTAGAAGTCGATTTGTGCGCGCATTCCGAACACATCAACGGAATAGTCAGTGCTGCCAGAAGCTGTCGGGAATACTGCGTCAGAATAATCGAGCTTGCCGTAATTGGCGAGCAGCATCGTGTAGTCGGTCGGCTTCCATACCAGTGACAAGAAGTACCCGTCCTGTGTGCCGCCAATGATGCCCGCATCGTTCAGATCAAGACGGTCATAGCGCGCATTGATCTGGATCGAACCGATGCCGCCTTCACCAACAGGATTGGCAGGCTTTGTGCGATCAAATTTGCCGCCTTTATAGCCGCGCGTATCGCCTGAGGTGAGGAAATAGCCGACTTCTGCGTAGCCGCCGAAGAATGTTGGATCACCCAGCATGTCCGGGCGAGAGGCATTCATCCAGTGGCCTTCTACAACTGCGTGAAGCGGGCCGGAGACAATCGCGCTTTCGAGGCCATAGGAGAACTCGCTCTCAGCAGAGAAATTTCCTGTGTTGATGAAGCGGTCATTGGCAAATCCAACGAGCGGGCGTTGACGATAGCGTGTTGTCGCATCGGACCCCAATTCACGATAGTGGACGGAACCACCCAAGTGGAGTTGGGCATCGCCGAGCTTCGGCATGAAGACCACTCGGCCATCTGCGCTCCATTCATTGTTGGAAAGCTCGTCCATGTTGTCGCTGAAGAGGCCAGCTTGGACAAGCACATCGCCAGAGCCGTAAGTCGCGCCAACGCCGACGCGGCGGACAAAGCCGAAGGCGTCAGTGAAGGCCGCACGCTCGATAAAGCTGGTGTGGAGCGAACTGGTCAGCTCTTCCAAAGACTGGAAGTTGTTGAACTGGCCGACGCTCAGATCAACATCGCCTGCTTCATAGGAAATGATCGCGTCTGTCACCGCAAGGTCGCTGTTCGCGACATCGATTTCAAACTTGAAGCCGAAGCCGCCTGGCATATCGCCTGAAAAGCCAAGACGCGCGCGGCGTACATCAGTGTCCCAGCCGTCGTCTGCAGCAGTTGATGAAGGAGCGCTTACAAAGCCTGTGTCATACTGCAGGCGACCGCGCGGCTTGAACTTCCATCCACCAGATGTGCTGATTTCCGGAGTGCCTTTGAACGCAATCTTTGGTGCGCTTTCAGCCTTTGTCTTTGCAGCGATAGCTGTTTCATTAGCTTCGCCTGCAGCAGCATTGGCTGCAAGCGCCGCCGCGCTAGCTTCAGCAGCAGCTGCGTTGGCTGCCTCTGCCTGCGCTTCGGCATCTGCCAGCTCACCTTCGAGCTGGTCCACGCGGGCGATAAGAGCTTCCATCTGAGCGCGCAGTTCTTCAAGCTGTTCAGTTGACGTGGGCTGACGATCATGCGCGATCGCAGGGCTGGCAGCTGCGGAGCTCAAAGCGGTCGCGGCAAGCAGGACAGTATAAATTTTCATGAGAATCGGATCCCGATTTGTTAAGTTCGGGCAGCCAAGTATGATCAGCAGGTTACGGTTATGTGACAAACCTTCTCCAGGTTGCGATGGCCTGTGGATAAGGGGTGGAGAACTAACTCAGTTCCCATTTTAGCCGGACCTAATCGTTTGCATTCTTGCTTAAGAGCACTGGCAGCCGCACTGTCACTCGTGTGCCTTGGCCTTGCTCGCTGCTTATATCCAGACGACCGCGATGCCTCTCGACAATGTGCTTTACGATTGCCAGACCCAATCCGGTTCCGCCAGAAGCGCGGCTGCGTCCGGGGTCCGTTCTGTAAAATCGTCGGGTAAGATGCGGGATATGCTCGGCAGGAATACCTTCCCCTTTGTCCTGAACCGAGAGCAGGACATGTTCAGAGCCGCTTTGTTGGAGCGAGACTTTCACAGGGGACGCTTCGCCGCCATATTTAAGAGCATTGTCGACAAGATTGCGAACCAATTGTTCAAGCTGCTGCGTGTCGCCTTTAACTGCATAGGCGCCTTCGGTCTTAAATTCCAGTCTCGCCTTTCGTTCAGACCCTGCTCCATCGATAGCCGCTCTTTCAACGAGCGGTCCAAGATCAACGGTTTCCTCCGGTTCTTCGTGCTTTTCAGCTTCTACACGCGATAAGGACATGAGATCAGAGACCAGATTACGCATGCGCTGCGCTTCGCTCAGGATTGTATCAAGAAACCGTTTGGACGTTTTGGAATCCAAACTGTCCGGCGCTTCGCTCAAGGTTTCGACGTAACCAATGATCGCGGCGAGGGGCGTGCGCAATTCGTGGCTGGCATTGGCCACAAAGTCTGTGTGCGCGCGGCCAATGTCAGCTTCAGAGGTTTTGTTCGTCAATTCGACTATGGCCATATCGTTGTCGATATATTGGCGGCTGACGCGCCAGATGTCGCGTCTGCGCGCCAGGCCTTTGACCACCGCTGTTCCGTCTCTTTGTGCGCTAAACAGAGCGACGGCTTCCGGCTGGCGAAAAATCACTCGCGTATCCTGACCAACGATATGACCGCCAAGCACCCGGCGGGCAGCATTATTTGCAGTAGAAACTTTATTGGCCTTCGTGATCAACAAGGGCGATTGCGCGTTTTCAATGAGTGGGCCCATCGCTTCGATGTTAAAACCCTTGGTCTTCTTCTTGTCGCTTAACTCAGGTGGCCGGTCGGTCGCCAGTATCAGCGAGCCAGTCCAGATGATGAAAATTGCGACGGCCGCTAAAACACTGAGGCCGAAAATGCCCAGAGCTACGCAGCTTATCAAAGCCAATACAATGCTTGTTGAAGGATAGCTTCTAGGTTCGCTCATCGCGACTCGGCCATTAGCGAGCACCACCTATATGGCCAAGCGGAAAACGGCAGCGTCATAATTGCATGACGAGCTGAACCAGCATTCTCTCTTGCATGCGCAATCAAAGGGGCGTTGCCGCCCAATCCAACATACTTAAGTGGTGTCTTGCAAAACAGGAGAAGTGGTGACCCGTACGGGAATCGAACCCGTGTTTCAGCCGTGAAAGGGCCGCGTCCTAACCGCTAGACGAACGGGCCACGCTCGTTTGCGAGAGCGCGCAAATAGGGGCGCTATGCCAAGTGGTCAACCCTTGTTTCGCATCAATCTGCGAAGGCGGCATCTTCAAGGTGCAATTCCGCTTGTGGGCGGCTACCCCAATCATCAATCTTTGCTCTGCCAGCAAAGTGAAATTTTCGGCCCTGAGAGCGATGGAGCAGGGTCTGTCCCATCTCGCTATCTGCCGCTCTGAAAGCGATTGCCTTAAAGGACCCGCCTTCTGGCCCGGCTGCAATAATGCGAACATGGTCCTGACCGACAATATCGGCCTTCACAATCCGAACAGGTCCTACAGCCACACGCGGTGCGGGCCAGCCTACGCCATAAGGCCCGGCCTCCTCCAATGTCTCAACCAGAGCCGTTGTAAGCCCGCCGGCCGAGACTGACAGATCCAGTGTCATGGCCTGATTGCTGCGGGCGCGGCTTACGTCCTTGCCTAAGCGGGCATCGAGGAAGTCTGC
>WTKI01000275.1:4911-9600 GCA_011524425.1 Altererythrobacter sp.
GATTGCTGCGGGCGCGGCTTACGTCCTTGCCTAAGCGGGCATCGAGGAAGTCTGCGAAGGCGTTGAGCTTGGGCTTCTCAACTGTAAGGCCTGCTGCCATGGCATGCCCGCCGCCTGCGACAAGCAAGCCTTCCTCGCGAGCTGCGATTATGGCAGCTCCAAGATCTACACCGGATATCGATCGGCCGGAGCCTTTCCCAGTGCCATCAGCCTCGTCCAAAGCGATCACAATCGCAGGCTTGCCGCTCTTTTCTTTGATCCGCCCTGCAACGATTCCGATAACACCGGGATGCCAGCCCTCTCCTGAAAGAGTGAGGACTGCGCGATTGTCTTGCCCCGCCATCATTGCCTCAGCGGCGGCCTGGACTTCCCGTTCAATCGCACGCCTGTCTTCATTCAGGTCTGACAATTGCTGCGCTATCGCACGGGCCTCTTCAGGATCTTCAGTAGTCAGCAAACGCACGCCTAGCGTGGATTCTCCAACCCTGCCTCCTGCATTGATCCTTGGGCCAAGTGCAAAGCCAAGATCGCTCGATTTAGGCGCTCTGTTCAGCCGGCTGGCGTCAATCAAGGCTGCCATGCCGATGCGCTCTCGCTTAGCCATCACTTTAAGACCTTGGGTGACAAAAGCGCGGTTTAAACCATGCAGCGCTGCAACATCGGCAACCGTTCCCAATGCAACAAGATCAAGCAAGCCCATCAAATTGGGCTCGTCGCGTTGTTCGAAATAGCCTTGAACGCGCAAGGTACGGACAAGCGCAATGGCGAGCAGAAAGGCTACTCCAACGGCTGCCAGGTGCCCGTGAGCCGCGGCAATATCATTCTCGTCCAAGCGATTGGGATTCACCAGCGCAGCAGCACGTGGGAGCTCGGGCGAACATTTGTGGTGATCCACGACAATAACGTCGACACCTGCATCATGCGCTTGTGCCAACGCTTCATGGGCCATTGCGCCGCAGTCGACTGTCACAATCAGGCTGGAGCCACTCTCAGCCAGTTTGACCAATGCCTCTCCGCTAGGCCCGTATCCTTCCAGCAAGCGATCCGGAATGTAGTATTCTGCATCCAGTTCCAACTCGCGGAGCAATTGGACAAGCAAAGCCGCACTGGTGGCTCCGTCAACGTCGTAGTCGCCGTAAATCGTGACTTTTTCCTGTCCTAAGACAGCTTGCGCGATCCGTTCGGCAGCTGCCTCCATGTCGCGAAATTCGGATGGGTCAGGCAGGAATTCGCGCATTGTCGGGTTGGCATGGCGCGCGATATCTTCTGGCGCAACGCCGCGCGTCAGGAGCAATTGAGTCAGCAAATTGTGTTCGGGATTCGCGTTTAGCTCCATCGCGCCGCCGCGCCATTGCCAGGATTGCCCGCTCAGCGATTGCTTGACGCCGAGGACATAGGAAAGAGGAGCGGTTGCCATATCGTTTGTGTAGCCGAAATCAGCGCTGAACGACAATCGCGCTTGGAACACAATCGACAGTGATTGACATCCGCGCTGCGGCTGCGATCCTTGTCTGCATGAGTGATGTTCCGTTGTTAATCGCATGGCATAGCCGAACCGGAGCCAGCGAAGCGATGGCGGCTGCAGCAGCGCAAGGAGCGGGAGTAAACGCGCTTTTGCTCAGAGCGGATTACGTGCAACCGGAGCATTTCCTGCAAGCCAAGGGCTATCTCTTTGTATGTCCTGAGAACCTTGCAAGTATGAGCGGCCTGATGAAGGAAATGTTCGACCGGTGCTATTATCCTGTCCTAGGCAAGGTCGAGGGGCGGCCTTATGCAACCATCATTGCAGCAGGTTCCGACGGAGAGAATGCGCAGCGGCAAATTGACCGTATCGCAACCGGATGGCGCTTGAAGCGGGTATCTGAGGGAATGATCATTTGCCTCAATGCGCAGACAGCGGATGCTATTATGCAACCTAAAACTGTCCCGCAAAAATCACTGCTTGATTGTCAGGAATTGGGTGCCGGCCTTGCGGAAGGAATTGGCCTTGGTATTTTTTGAGCCAACACTTGGTGGATGCTATCAAAGTTTTTCAACAATTTAATGACTCGACCTACGTGACGAATTTATGCAAATGGTAACGTGTAATGGCGGACAATTGGTGGGGATCGACCAATCGGGTTCGAGCAAACTGGGGAGAGGTCACGTGGGGTGACCAGCCACAGCGTTTGTTTGCTTTTCACGGAAAGCAAGCGGCCTGATTGCGCAGCTATGCGTGAATTTGCGAGGGCCGTTCCTCAAGTTACCATCACGCACAATCCAGCAGCGAAGAATTCAAATATCTGTCTGGTCAAAGATGCTGACGCTGGCATTGACTTGTCTCATCAAGCTGATCGACCCGTTTGGATGGAATTGCTCCGCGACGGGCTGACATTTGATTGTGTCGGCTTGGCGCCAAATCCGGCTGCTGCTTCGCCCGACGTTTCGTTCCGCTTTGACATCGATTCTGATGCCACTTTGGACCAGTATGAAGCCGTAATGCTGACACCGGGATCGCACCTTTCAGGTGGTGGTCGTAGCTTGCCTGTTTTGCGCGGCTTGCTGGCGCTGGCCAGAGATCTGGTGCACCATTTTGAGGACGCGCAAGTCGCATGCTGGCCACCATCTCAATCGGCAATAGGGCGCCGGTTTTTTGATTCAACTGTTACTTCATGGCTCGAAGGTGGACCTTTTCCTGCACTGGGTCTTACGGCCTTTACGGAAGATAATGACGGCAGTTTGGTCAGCGTAGGCCTCAAGCATTTCATTGATCAGGAACTCAGGATCGAACCTGATCTTGCGCGCGACAAGCTGGCTGCCACGCGGCTCGGATTGCGACTGATTAACCAACTCGTGCTCGTCGGCGGCATCGACGAGAGTGAACGCATAATTGGGCCGGACGGAAGCCGGCTTCTTTTGCGACCTTCACGCAATGGGATGTTTGTGAGGGTGTGTAACGAATAGAAGGAGAATTCGGGGGGTCTAAAATGTCTGCTGGTTCGTTTCGCGCGAAAAGGATTTCATTTCGCGCGGTCAATCGTCGTGGGTTTCCGGGATATAATCCCGGACTGCAGCGACATCATCTATTGCCTCGTCAATTGCTGTCGCGGCGTTGCTTCGGTCGCATGTTTGAATGGATCGGGCCCAAACTTGTGGGGTTTGACGACTTCCGCGCGAATGGTCTGCTGTTGCCCGCTAATGAGAATGCAGCAGAGCGCATTGGCTTGCCGCTACACCGTGGCCCGCACCGACAGTCCAATCAGATGGTAATAGAGCGAGTAGGGCAGATCGAACAGAATTGGTCAAAAAATTGCGATGGTGACCCCGAGCAAGCGCTCGACGAAGCTTTGCTGCGAATGACTTTGCTGCAGAGCGCATTGCGACGACGTTTGCTTCAAGAACGGCGCAGGCTGATCCTCAATCGCAAGGATCCGCTTGGGCGTGGGTTTGACTTTACAGAACTGGATTCGATGGCAGAGGAATTGTATCGGTCAGACTAGGAGTTCCAGGGCGTGTATTTGGTCTTATCGGCCAAAGCCGCTCTTGCTTCATGATACTCACGTTCGAAACGGGCAACCATGTCTTCGACAGAGCCTACGCTTTTAACAGCTCCGACACCTTGTCCTGAACCCCAAATGTCTTTCCAAGCCTTTGCTTTGGTGTTGCCGCCGCTTCCGAAATTCATTTTGCTGGGGTCACTTTGCGGCAAGTCGTCAGGATCAAGTCCAGCCGCTTCGATTGAACTGCGCAGATAGTTGCCATGAACTCCGGTGAACAGGTTGGTATAGACGATGCCTTCCGAACTACCGTCGACAATCCCCTGCTTGTACCCGTCTGCGGCATTGGCTTCATCCGTAGCAATAAAGGCGCTGCCGCAATAGCCAAAGTCCGCTCCCATCGCCTGTGCTGCAAGGATGGAATATCCGTTTGCGATAGAACCTGACAGTGCCACCAGCCCGTCAAACCACTCGCGAATTTCTTGCATCAATGCGAATGGAGACAGTGCGCCAGCGTGGCCACCTGCACCGGCGGCGACGGGAATCAAGCCATCAGCGCCTTTCTCAATGGCTTTGTTGGCGAAGCGATTGTTGATCACATCATGCATGGTGATCCCGCCCCAATTGCGCACTGCATCAAACACTTCTGTGCGCGCGCCCAGCGAGGTAATAATCAACGGCACTTGCCATTTTTCGCACGTCGCCATGTCCGCTTCGACACGATCATTGGTTTTGTGAATGATCTGATTCACAGCAAAGGGAGCAGCAGGCCTTTCGGGATGCTCCCGATTGTGTTTGGCAAGTTCCTCAGTGATCTGGTGGAGCCATTCATCAAGCGAACTCTGCGGCCGCGCGTTGAGCGCAGGAAAACTTCCGATGATTCCCGCCTTGCATTGAGCAATAACCAGTTCCGGACCTGAAACAATAAACAAAGGTGAACCGATCAGAGGTAGACGGAGCCGGTCAAACGGAGCGGGAAGGGACATTGAAAAAATCCTTGAAAGCCGTGGGTCAGCAGCGACCTATGGCCGCTTGCGACACTTGTCGAGGGTGACGTTACGTAAGCGTTATGTCACTCAAGTAGGTGCTCAACGCTGTAAAAGCGTGCCGCGTTCCCGGAATAGAGATCCGCTTTTTCTTCCGCGCTCGCGCTTTTTGTGAGGCGCTTGAACGCGTTCCACAAGACCGGGTAAGTCGCGCCCCAGCGATCGAC
>WTKI01000231.1:0-7009 GCA_011524425.1 Altererythrobacter sp.
TATGCTCACAGCAGGACTAGACCGCGATGCAATGGCATGGGCAAGTCTGGTGAGTGCAGATAGCGAGGCTGGCGCGATGCTGATTCTGGCGCGGCCAGGGCGCGTTGTAATGCAAGCCGATGCGATCGGCGGCTTTATGGATAATGACGGGAGCGCTGATAATCGGCGGTCAGCTTTCTTGCTCGCATCGCTTGCAGGGTTAGGGCGGATCGGGAGAGACGATCTGCAAGAATTTGCCAGTGACCTAGATCTGGACCTGTCACGCGAAACCGCTTGGACACGCATGATCAGCAAGGCGAGCGCAGTAGAAAATCAGGCGCTCGTTGCGATGCTTGCAGGCCTTGGCATGCAAGGCGAGGGGTGGGACAAGATGACCCCGCTACATCTCTACCACATTGTTTCTGCACTCAACCGCGTGGGGCTTTCGGCAGAGGCACGAATGATCGCAGCGGAATCGGTTGCCAGAGGATAAGCGGCAGGCCTTTTGCCATGTCTATCGCGACACAAGCCTTTCTGGATATGTTAGCAGCCGAACGAGGCGCTTCAGCCAACACATTGGCTGCTTACCGGACTGACTTGGACGGCAGTGAAGAGGCGATTGGTGATCTTGCCAAAGTATCGCGCGACGATGTCGCTAGGCTAGCGGCTTTATGGTCAGGGCTGGCGCCATCGACCGTTCAAAGAAAATCCAGCGCTTTGCGGCAATTTTTCGGCTTCGCTTTAGAGGAACGCTGGCGTAGCGATGATCCATCGGGAGCTTTGCCCAAGCCAACGGCACGCCGGCCATTGCCGAAAATTCTCTCTCACGAGGAAATTGCGCGACTTTTCTCAACAGCTGAAGCGGAAGCCGAAAGTGGCCGGTCAGCTCCTGTCCGAATGCTGGCTTTGCTGGAGATGCTGTATGGATCAGGCTTGCGTGCGACAGAGCTCGTGTCTTTGCCTCTGGCTTCAGTGCCGCGTGACGCGCCATTTGTAACTGTGACAGGCAAAGGCGGGCAGGCGCGAATGGTGCCTGTCAGTGAGCGGGCTCGCGAGGCACTATCGCGCTGGATGAATCTACGAAAAAATACTGATTCTCAATACCTTTTTCCATCACGAGCCAAGCATTTAAGCCGTGTCCGACTGTTTCAGATGCTAAAGGAACTCGCCGTCAGAGCTGAAATCGAGCCAGCCCGGATCAGCCCTCATGTGCTGCGCCATGCGTTTGCTACCCATTTACTGGAAGGCGGTGCCGATTTGCGTGTGCTGCAAACTTTGCTCGGCCATGCGGATATTGCGACCACACAAATCTACACGCATGTCGATGCGGCACGTTTGGTTGCGTTAGTGAATGCGCGTCATCCTCTTGCCGCGAGGCCAACATCCGACTAGCGCATTTCTCATGATTTCTTATCTCGAATTCGAGAAGCCGGTCGCGCAACTTCAAGAGCGTATTGCAGAGCTTCGGTCCGCTGCAGAAGGCGATGACGTAGATATTACGAAGGAACTCTTGCGGCTCGAGCGCAAGAGCGCTGACTTGCTTGCCAGCACATATGCTTCCTTGACCCCGTGGCAGAAGACGCAAGTGGCGCGCCATCCGCAACGCCCGCATTTTCGCGATTTCGTTGAGCATGCGTTTGAGGATTTCGTTCCGCTGGGCGGCGATCGTTATTATGCAGACGACAACGCAATCATTGGCGGGTTCGCGCGTCTCAATGGTCGCAAGGTTGTGTTGATTGGGCATGAGAAAGGCCACGATACGGAATCGCGGCTGAAGCACAATTTCGGGATGGGTAAGCCGGAAGGCTATCGCAAAGCCATTCGTTTGATGGATCTTGCGGGCCGATTTGGCTTGCCGGTTGTCACGCTTGTGGACACCTCCGGAGCCTTTCCGGGAGTGGAAGCAGAAGAGCGCGGTCAGGCAGAGGCCATTGCAAGATCAACCGAGGCATGTCTTGCCTTGCCGGTTCCGATGGTCGCAACCATTGTAGGCGAAGGCGGGTCAGGCGGCGCCGTAGCGCTTGCGAGTGCGGAGCGGGTCTTGATGTTGGAGCATGCGGTCTATTCTGTCATATCTCCGGAAGGCTGCGCTTCCATTTTGTGGCGCACCGCTGAAAAAGCACCAGACGCAGCAGAAGCCATGCGCGTAACCGCCAAGCAGCTGAAACGTCTCGGCGTGATCGATCGCATTGTCACAGAGCCCGTAGGCGGAGCGCATCGCGATCCAGCCAAGACGGCACAGGCGCTTGCTGCTGTCATTGATGAGGAACTCAGCAAGCTCGACGGAATGCCAACCGATGAATTGCGTCGCCTTCGCGAGGAGCGGTTTCTGAAGATCGGCGCTTGATAGAGCGTTGATATTGCAGGATTGGTTATTTCGCGTCTACAATGCTCGGCATCAGAACCGCGCAGCGTAGTGGGACGCTGCCCATGACAGGCAGGAGAGGGCTCACTATGTTTCGCCGATCACGGATTTCCAACCGTTCACTCGCTTCACTCGCGGTTGCGCCACTTGCGCTTGCGCTGACAGGCTGCATGGGCGGAGAAGTGCCAAGCACTTCAACTCCGATTACGGACAATGAAGCGGCACAAGGCGCAGAGTACCATCCGCAATTGCTGGCTGAATTCGGCGGCGCGATGACCGGCCCGCAAGCAAGCTATGTTGAAAGTGTCGGCAAGAATATCGCGGTTCAATCTGGGTTGGGAAATGCGCAGGACAGTTTCACAGTCTCGCTGCTCAACAGCTCGGTCAATAATGCCTTCGCTATTCCCGGTGGATATATTTATACGACCCGGCAGCTGGTCGGCTTGATGAATAACGAGGCAGAGCTGGCCGGCGTGCTCGGGCACGAAGTCGCGCATGTGGCAGCACGGCATTCACAGCGCCGCCAACAGGCAGCGCAGCGCAATTCCATTCTCGGTGCTGCAGGCGCCATCTTGTCGGGAGTGCTCCTTGGCAACAGCGGAATTGGCGAGACTTTATCACGTGGTTTTCTGCAAGGTTCGCAGCTTCTGACCTTGCGGTTTTCACGTAGCCAGGAATTGCAAGCCGACGAGTTGGGTATCCAATATCTGGACACAGCAGGCTATGATCCGCGCGCGATGAGCACAGTGCTGGCTAGTCTTGCCGCGCAAAATAGCTTGGATGCGCAATTGCTCGGCCAAGGAAATGCTAGCGTTCCAGAATGGGCCTCAACTCATCCCGATCCAGCAAGTAGAGTCCAAACAGCTCTTTCAAAAGCTCAGCCGCTGGGAACTGGTGTGACGAATCGCGACACATTCCTGACCCGCATCGACGGTTTGCTCTATGGCGATGACCCGCAGCAGGGCGTGATTGAAGGCAACACCTTCATCCATCCAGAATTGCGGTTCGCCTTCAATGCTCCTCAAGGGTTTTACATGGTCAACGGAACCCGTGCGGTTTCTATCCAGGGCCAGTCGGGCAAAGCGCAACTGACCCTCGCACCCTATAGCGGAGACCTGGAGCGCTATGTTCGTGAGCAGTTTACCGCATTGGGCGGTGACGAGCAGCAGCTTACACCTAGCGAATTGCGGCGCACAACCGTTAACGGATTATCTGCCGCATACGGCACTGCCCGGGTTAACAACGGCAACAGCCAGGTTGATGTAGTTATCTTTGCTTATGAATTTTCGTCCGATCGTGCCTACCACTTTGCTACGATCAGCCCGGCGGGAAGCTCGGGCACGTTTACGTCGATGTTCAATTCCATGCGGCGAATCACTTCCACGGAAGCGGCGGGTGTCATCCCGCGTGAAATTGATGTGGTGACTGTCCGAAGTGGTGACACAGTATCAGGTCTGGCGCGCCGGATGGCGTATGATTCTGCTCAAGAAGCACGCTTTCGTGTGCTGAACGGTCTGGGTTCATCAGACCAATTGCGGGCAGGACAGAAGGTCAAAGTGGTTGTGCGATCTCGCTAGCACTTAACTTTCCAGACTAGCACAAACAAAAACGGCGGGCTCCCGAAGGAACCCGCCGTCTTTTTCTCAAGCGTAACGCTCCTCTATTAGAGGGTGTTAGCGTCACCCATTTCAGAAGAAACAGTTGAGAATGTTGTGCTCAGCTCTTCACCGAGGCTCTGCATTGCAGTGATAGCTGCAACAGCGATCAGAGCTGCGATAAGGCCGTATTCGATAGCAGTTGCACCCTGCTCATCAGCGTAAAACTTTTTGATGAAAGTCATTGTCAAGTCTCCAAGTTCAGTCTTCGGTACCCGTGTTCACCTGTGTTCCCACCTGCGAACTTTTTGAGGTGTAAAGGATGAGCTGTTGAAAAATTGCTAAGCCGCAGCCTTTCAATTTTCTTAATCAGCCATTCTTTTCGTTCATCACCTCTTCCACTTTGCCTTCGACAGTGCCCCACAGACCGGTGTTTTCATTTGCAACAGCATCGAAAGCACCGATCGACGCAATGACGATCAAGCTAGCGATCAGGCCGTATTCGATTGCAGTGGAACCGCTTTCGTCGCGGACAAACTGCTTCAGGGTATTGCTCAATTTCATGGAATCACCTGTCTAAACGTTCCTGATGAAATGCGTTTTCACCCGAGCGCGTTAAAAAAGTGTTGAGAGCAGCAACAAAGATGGAAAAATTTCCGACACAGATGCGCGTGGTTGCTGGCGCTTTGCGCGCGGAATCCGGTCTTTGGCTTATGCACAAAAGACCAGATGATAAGCATCATGGCGGGCTCTGGGAGTTTCCAGGCGGGAAGGTTCAGCGCGGCGAAACCCTTGAAAAGGCTTTATTTCGTGAACTGCAAGAGGAGCTCGCGATTGAGATTGACCTTACCAGTCTCGATCATGTTGGCTGTGCTCGTAGGGGTGCTGACGCGGCACAGCCGCCGATTGTCATTGACCTTTACACTGTTGATCGGTGGAGCGGGCTCCCCGATCCGCAAGAAGGCGGATGTGTAAATTGGTTCAGCCTTAACCAGATTCGCGGATTGGCTAAGCCGCCGCTGGATGAAGAATTGCTGGAACAACTGATGCAAAAACACGCGCGTTAGGTGTTGCCAAGCAGGCCGCGTGCTTCTAATAGCGCCGCTCTACGCGCGCCAGTAGCTCAGCTGGATAGAGTACCTGACTACGAATCAGGCGGCCGGAGGTTCGAATCCTTCCTGGCGCGCCATAAAAAGGGATTGGTCTTCTGGCCGGTCCCTTTTTTGTTGCGCAGATGTAATTCAGCGAACGAAATCAAGTTAATGGAACCTAACAGCGGGTCCTTGGTTAATCACACAAGGGCAGCTTAACCTGTTCACCCGCTGTCAGATCCCAAACTGTTTGCGCTCTCGCTGGTTCGCGCTCGCGCAATAAATGAAAGCCATAGCCATGAACTACATGAACGTGCATGATCACGGGGAATTCGATCCGGAGAATCCCTTGAACAAGCCAGACGTTCCCGAAGATGTCCAAGAAGCGATCCGCACGCTCATCCGTTGGGCGGGCGATGATCCAACCCGCGAAGGGTTGATCGATACGCCCAAGCGCGTCGGCCGAGCTTGGCTTGAATATTGCGCTGGCAATCAGGAAGATCCATCGATCCATCTTAGCCGCATCTTTGAAGAAGTTGGCGGCTATGACGAGATTGTGCTGTTAAAAGATATCCCTTTCCAGTCGCATTGCGAGCACCACATGGCACCGATCACTGGCAAGGCGCATATCGCGTATCTGCCTGACCAAAAGGTCGTCGGTATTTCAAAGCTGGCGCGTGTTCTGCACGGCTTTGCGAACCGGCTTCAGGTGCAAGAACGCCTTACCGCCGAAGTGGCAGAGTGCATTTGGGACCATCTTGAACCGCGCGGTGTAGCCGTTGTGATCGAAGCGGAGCATGGCTGCATGACCGGTCGGGGGGTTAAGGTCCACGAAGTGGAAATGCTGACCAGCCGCATGATGGGCTGCTTCTTGGAAGATCATCGCAGCCGCAAGGAAGTGATGAGCCTGATGGGTTTCGGCTGAGCAATCAGTCGAGCTTAGGCGGCATGCCCGGTTCAGCTTTTGCCATCGCACGCTGATAGGCGTCGCGCGCACCGATACGTTGCAGGTAGGCCTTCAGGTTAGGCTTGTCGTCGATTGTCATACCATTGAAGGCTCGGCTGGTGGTGAGCTGGAAACCCATCATAATGTCGGCGGTTGTAAGCGCTGATCCGCCGAAATAGTCTGCTTCGCCTAAGCGCCGCTCAATTTGCGCCCAAGCATTGGTTACGCGCTTCATGAGCGGTGGCGGCATCTCAGCGCCAGCAAAGTTGACAGCAATCTGCATCATACCATTGGTCATGAAAGTCGCATTGGCAAAGTGAAACCAATACAAGTGATCAGCGAAATCGGGATGGTCTGGTCCAGGCACTAGCGGCGTGTCCGGTGCATATTTGCCGACAATATAATCAACGATCGCGCCGCTTTCACCCAGAACCAGATCGCCGTCTGTAATGACTGGCGCAATTTCCATCGGATGGATCGCCTTTAACTCTGGTGGAGCCAGCCGCGTCTCCGGATCGCGGTTGTAGAGCTTCAATTCGTAATCCAGCCCCAACTCCTCGCATAGCCAGACAATGCGTTCGGACTGCGAAATGCGCAGATGGTGAATGGTTAGCATGACGGCTCTCTCCTAGTTCTCATAACGCGCCCAGCCTTTGCGAGCCGGGATCAAACTGTCGAGGAATTTCTGTGCGCTGGTGAGATATTCGCGCTGCTTGTCCTCTCCCATCCGGTCCCAGGTTGCATAGATGCGGCCAATCCGGTGATTGTTAGCAAGCCGGTCGCGGTGGCGATCCATAAAGTGCCAATAGAGCGGATTAAACGGGCAAGCATCCTCGCCCGTTTTCTTGGAAACAGAGTAGCGACACTGTTTGCAGTAATCGGACATCTTGTTGATGTAATTGCCGCTGGCTGCATAGGGCTTGGTCGCAAGCTTGCCCCCATCAGCGTAAAGGATCATGCCGACGACGTTGGGCATTTCAACCCAGTCATAAGCATCGGCATACACCGCCAGATACCAGTCCTGCACATCGCG
>WTKI01000231.1:7109-9434 GCA_011524425.1 Altererythrobacter sp.
GGTTCAAGCAGACCCAGATTGATGCTGGTTGAAAGCATCGAGTGATAGAGATCGTCCGAGCCATGAACCATTGCGTCCTGGTAAGGTCCGAATTGCGCTATCCGCTCAGCAAAGAAAGCGTCCGCTGCCTGCAAAGCCTGTTCGCGGGTAACAGGCCATTCAAAGCGGCCAAGCGAGCCGAAATGATCCGGAAACTCCTGCTCGACTAAAGAGATGCATTCGTGTGTGATGTCATCCGGCGTGAATTTGGGTCGCTGCGGCAGGAACATGTCACCTTCAAGCGGTTCGCGGTTCTCTGCATCATAATTCCACTTGCCGCCTTCAGGTTTGCCGTCGCTGCGCATGAGCAACCCGGTTTTCTTGCGCATTGCGCGATAGAAATGCTCCATGGTGAGATGCTTGCGGCCCTCGGCCCATTCGCGAAATTCGCCAAGGCTGCACACGAAACGATCGTCGGGCAGAATTGCGACATCACAGGCGAACTTGTCCGGCCATTCTGCGATGGCCTGCTGCACCCGCCATTCGCCTGGCTCCACGATGTGGATGGCGCAAGGACCATACCTTTCGCAAGCGCGGGCAACTTCGCCTGTAAAGCTGCCTGAATTGTCTGCATCCGTCAGCATGACGTAGTCGACCTTCCACCCGTCTGCTTCCAGCTCGGCTGCGAAATGACGCATGGCAGAAAAGATCAATGCGATTTTCTGCTTGTGATGCTTGATGTAAGTAGCCTCGTCCCAGACCTCCATCATCAGCACAATGGTGTCGTCTTTGGAGCGCCCGCGCAGGCTCGCGAGATTATGCGACAGCTGATCGCCTAGGATGGGAACAAGAACCGGTTGTGCCATGCCCGCTTAATGATTGGCTGAGCGATAAGTGCCTCAAACAAAGCTGTAAGGGTCAATATCCACCCCAACCCGCACGCCGGGCGGGAAGTTCTGGCCCGCCAGCCATTGCCCGAGGATCTTCTGCAGCTCTACGCTGCGCCGCGCATTCGCAAGAAAGCGATAGCGATATCGGCCCCGTAACAAAGCGAGCGGGGCTGGGGCAGGGCCAAGAATGGTGAGATCATCGTGGAACGGGCGCGCATCGCCTAGCCTTGCTGCGGCTTGCCGAGCTTCCACATCGTCTTCCGACGAAATGATGATCGCGGCCCAGCGGCCGAATGGCGGTGCGCCTGCATGACGTCGTGCCTCTGTTTCAGCTGAATAAAAGGCGTCACGGTCCCCATTAGCTAGCGCTGCAATGACGGCAGCTTCGGGATGGCGCGTCTGGATCAAGACTTCACCGGGTTTTGCGCCGCGTCCTGCACGCCCGGCTGCTTGGCTGACTTGCTGATAAGTGCGCTCACCAGCGCGTAAGTCTCCGCCTTCCAAGCCCAGATCTGCATCTACCACGCCAACAAGAGTGAGCTCAGGAAAGTGAAAGCCTTTTGTGACAAGCTGTGTTCCGACGATCACGTCGACTGCTCCGGATTCTGCTTCCGCTATGAATTGGGCAGCGCGTTCTGGCGATCCCAAAGTGTCTGAGGTCGCGACTGCGATACGGGCCTCGGGGAGCAGCTCACGCACCTCGTCTGCAATCCTCTCGACGCCCGGTCCGCATGCCACAAGACAATCCGGTTCACCGCATTCCGGGCAACTCTCCGGCGGTGTTTCCTCGTGCCCGCAATGATGACAAGCGAGCCGCTGCGAAAGCCGGTGCTCAACCAGCCATGCGCTGCAGCTCTCACATTTGAAGCGGAAGCCGCAATTGCGACATAGCGTGAGCGGGGCATAGCCGCGCCGGTTCAGATAGAGCAGCGATTGCTCGCCTTTTGCCAGCCGATCTTCAAGCGCTGCGACAAGGCGCGGGGCGAGCCATCGCTGGCGTTCGGGCGGTTCTTCGGTCAAATCGATCGTATCGATATGCGGCAATTGCGCACCGCCAAACCGGCTTGGCAGGTCAAGCTTTTCGTAGATACCGCTATCTGCCATTTGCAAGCTTTCCAATGCCGGAGTTGCGCTGGCGAGGACAACCGGAAAGCCTTCAAATCGCGCGCGCATGACAGAGACGTCGCGCGCATTGTATCGCACCCCATCATCCTGCTTAAAGCTCACTTCATGCGCTTCATCGACTACTACCAGACCCAGCCGCTTGTAGGGCAAGAATAAAGCAGATCGCGCGCCGACCACCACCTGTGCTGAACCTTCTGATATGGCACGCCACGCTCTCCTGCGCTCGGTAGACTTAAGCGAGGAATGCCACAGCACTGGCGGCACGCCAAAGCGGTGCTCAAACCGGTTGAGGAAGTTTTCCGTCAGCGCGATTTCCGGCAGCAGAACGAGC
>WTKI01000365.1 GCA_011524425.1 Altererythrobacter sp.
CTGGCGCTCCAAAGCCCAGCAAGCAGCAGCAGAACGTGCCGGCTATGCGTTCCAGGCTTATGCGCAAACAAAGTTTAACGGGATCACCGAGCAGCTTGCGAAAGTGGTCTTTCAGGCAGCACCCGATCTGCAATTGCCGGATAGCGAACCGATTTTCGAAGCGCTTAGAGCCGAGTTGGAAGACAGAGGCCTTTCCTCTCTTGGAGATCCCAAAGGCGGAGCAAGCACAGCGGCCATCGCTTTCTTCCGTGCGCATGACTTAGGTTTTCGCATCCGCCGCTTGCGTCTGTTGGCGCGTCGCCTCGCGCGGGATTGGGGGCTGGACCCCGATATTCCTGACAGCGCGCTCGATAAGGTCCGCTCAGCGCTCTACGAAATCTTGGAACTCTATCTCAAGCGTGAAGGCATTGCCCCGCTTGGCAAGGACTTTCCAGCGATAGCAAGCAACGCGTTGAAAAACCCAGGCGGTGTGCTCGATCATCTGGCTCGGGTTCGTTTGCTGCCTGAAATAGACGATCAGGCGGAGCAGCTGCTTTGCAAAGCGCTTGAGCAAATGCCGAAAGATTTGCGCAGACGCATTTTGCTGACCTATCTGGGCTTTCCCTTTTATGACGTGGCGACCTTGCCGCTTGTGCGCAATGAAGGCCTTACGGAATACGATCCGATCAGAGTGGACCGGATCTCTCCCGATGATGCACGCAGCATCCGCGAAGGCGGAACGCCTGCAACTTTGCGCGGTACTGAGTTTTTCAATTTCGGAGCATTCTTCAGCCGAGCATATCGCGAAAACGATTACCTGTGGGGGCGCTTGCACGGAGCGGAACGCATGATCGATCTGGTGTGTTCAACTTTGGACGAGCCACTGCCGGACAATCAATGCCTCGATTTCAAGCGTGAGGCTTTTCTGGCAATTCTGGATGAAGAGGCAAGCGCCGGACGCTGCCGCAGCTCGCTGATCCAGCAGTTAAGACAGGAAGTTGAAGAGCGGCTGGGACAGTCACACTAGGCCGAACCCCCTCGTCGGGCCTGTTCGGATCAACCGCCAAACGCATTCTTCAGCGTATCGAAAAATCCGCGACTCTCGGGGCACTCTTCGCCCGTTTCAGTCTCCCGAAATTCCTTGAGCAGCTCTTTCTGCTTCTTGGAAAGCTTCGTGGGAGTTTCCACCGCAACCTCTACAACCAGATCGCCTCGGCCACGCCCTTGCAACACAGGCATACCTGCACCGCGCACCCGCAATTGCTTGCCTGACTGAATACCGGCCGGAATTTCAATCGTATTGGTTGAGCCGTCCAAGTCCGGAATATCGATCGAACCGCCCAAAGCTGCCGTCGTAAAACTCAAAGGAACGCGTGTGGCCAAAGTCGTGCCTTGGCGTTCAAACACATTATGCGGCCGCACTTGCACGAAGATGTAGAGATCACCTGACGGAGAACCATTGGGACCGGCCTCACCTCTTCCAGCGAGCCTTATCCGGGTTCCGGTATCGACGCCCGGCGGAATCGTGACTTCCAAGGCTTGCACTTTGTCAACGCGTCCTTCCCCCCGGCATTCGCCGCATGGGGTCTCAATAACGACACCGCGCCCGTGGCATGTCGGGCAAGCCCGCTCCACTACAAAGAAGCCCTGCTTAGCCCGAACAGAGCCTAAACCGTTGCACAAATTGCAGCGACGCTCGCTTGTGCCGGGCTCAGCGCCTGATCCATCACAGGTGTCACATTCCGCAGAAACTTCAATTTCGATCTGTGTCTCTTTGCCGTGGAACGCTTCATCGAGTGTAACATCGAGGTTGTAACGCAAATCAGCGCCGCGGCGCGCCTGCTGGCGTCCTGATCCGCCGCCAAAAGCACTTCCAAAAATTGTCTCAAAGATATCGCCAATGTCGCCGAAGTCAGCGCCCGCCTGGCCTGCACCGCCGCCGCCTGCCATGCCTTCAGTAAAGGCTTGATGGCCAAACCTGTCATAGGCAGCGCGCTTTTGCGGGTCTTTCAAGCAGTCATAGGCCGCATTGATCGCTTTGAATTGCGCTTCTGCCTGTGCATCGCCCGGGTTGCGGTCCGGGTGATATTTCATAGCCATTTTGCGATAGGCGCTCTTGATTGCGCCTCCGTCCGCATCGCGGGAGACTTCCAAAAGCTGGTAAAAGTCAATCTCAGCAGCAGACATTTTGACCCCGATCCGTCCGAACGTCTAACCGCCACCTGTACGGTTTGCACAGGTGGCGGTTGAAGTTTTCATCAGGACATCAGTCCTTCTTTTCGTCGTCGACTTCAGAAAACTCTGCGTCAACGACATCTTCGTCAGTGTCAGCAGAATCCGAAGCTTCACCAGCGCCACCTTCTGGCGCAGCGTTAGCTTGCTCTTGTTCGTAGATTTGCTGGCCCATCTTCATGGCCGCTTCAGTCAAAGCCTGAGCCTTGGTGTTGATCGCATCGACATCGTCGCCTTCAAGCGCAGTCTTTGCTTCAGCAACTGCGGCTTCAACAGCAGATTTGGTATCCGCGTCGATCTTGTCACCGTGCTCTTCAAGCTGCTTCTCAGTTGCGTGGACCAAGCTGTCTGCCTGATTGCGCGCTTCAGCGCCTTCACGCCGCTTCTTGTCTTCTTCAGCGAATTTTTCAGCATCCTGGACCATTTGATCGATGTCTGAATCGCTCAAACCACCAGAGGCCTGGATCTTGATCTGCTGCTCTTTGCCTGTGCCTTTGTCTTTGGCAGAGACATTCACAATCCCGTTCGCATCAATATCGAAGGTGACTTCAATCTGCGGGACACCGCGCGGTGCAGGCGGAATACCAACCAGATCAAACTGGCCGAGCAGTTTGTTGTCTGCCGCCATTTCGCGCTCACCCTGGAAGACCCGGATCGTCACCGCGTTCTGATTGTCTTCAGCGGTTGAGTAAGTTTGCGTCTTCTTCGTCGGGATCGTGGTGTTGCGATCAATCATACGAGTAAAGACGCCGCCCAAAGTCTCGATACCGAGCGACAATGGCGTGACGTCAAGCAAAAGCACGTCTTTTACATCGCCTTGCAGAACGCCAGCTTGAATAGCCGCACCCATCGCAACCACTTCATCAGGGTTCACACCGGTATGCGGTTTCGATCCGAAGAAGCCTTCTACAACTTCGCGGACCTTAGGCATGCGGGTCATACCGCCTACAAGGATCACTTCGTCAATGTCGTCTTTGGACACGCCAGCATCAGCCAATGCCTTTTTGCATGGCTCAAGCGTGCGCTGAATGAGATCACCTACCAGCTTTTCCAAATCTGCGCGGCTGAGGGTTTCAACCAAGTGCAATGGTGTGGACGAGCCACCTTCCATGCGCGCCGTGATAAAGGGCAGGTTGATTTCAGTAGTCGCAGAGCTGGAAAGCTCGATCTTCGCTTTTTCTGCGGCTTCTTTCAGGCGTTGAAGCGCAAGCTTGTCCGCCTTCAGATCCATATTTTCTTTCTGCTGGAACTGTTCCGCCAGCCATTCCACAATCGCGCTGTCGAAGTCTTCACCGCCAAGGAATGTGTCACCATTGGTGGATTTCACTTCAAATACGCCGTCACCGATCTCAAGGATGGAAACGTCGAATGTGCCGCCGCCAAGGTCATAGACAGCAATGGTTTTGCCATCATCCTTGTCTAGGCCATATGCCAGCGCTGCTGCCGTCGGCTCGTTGATGATGCGCAGAACTTCGAGACCAGCGATCTGGCCCGCATCCTTGGTGGCCTGTCGCTGAGCGTCGTTGAAGTAAGCAGGGACAGTGATCACCGCCTGGTTCACATCTTCACCGAGATAGCTTTCAGCGGTTTCTTTCATCTTTTGCAGGATGAAAGCGGAGACCTGGCTTGGCGAATATTCTTCGCCACCTGCTTCGACCCACGCATCGCCATTTTTTCCTTTGACGATGTCATACGGGACAAGCTCGGAATCCTTCTTTGTCAAAGGATCGTCAAACCGGCGACCGATAAGGCGCTTGATCGCGAAAAGCGTGTTGTCAGGGTTTGTGACCGCCTGGCGCTTAGCCGGCTGACCAATCAGACGTTCGCTGTCCTTAGTGAAGGCCACAATCGAAGGCGTTGTGCGCGCGCCTTCGGAATTCTCAATAACTTTGGGCTTGCCCCCATCCATCACTGCGACACATGAGTTTGTCGTGCCGAGGTCGATACCGATAACTTTGGCCATGGATTCCCCATTTCCTTTCAATGCGTTGGACGCCGCGCGCTTGGCTTCCCGTCATTGGCGAAACCCCTCGGCGGCTCTGATATAAGGCGGATATAGGTGCGGTTTTGCTTGGCACAAGAGCATCACCCCCTTAGATTCCACAAGTGTTTCAATGGGGGAGCGAATCTGTGAAAAAGACAATGAATTTCCGAACCGCTTTTATTGCACCATTCTGCGCAGCAGGGCTTGCCCTGTCATTGGCGGCATGTGGTGGTAGCGAAGCGCCGGTTGAAGAGGCCGCAGAGCAAGCGGGCGTTCCAGGTATGAGCGTTGATAATGCGCGACTGGTCTTGCCTCCAGTGGCTGGAAATCCGGCAGCAATTTATTTCGACGTCGCCTATGAAGGCGACCGCGGGCTCGCCATTCGCAAAGCTTCTGTTGAAGGCGCTGAAAGCGCGATGCTCCACAATTATACCGAGTGGGAAGGCAAGATGCAGATGATGGAAGCGCTCGATATTGTTGTGAAGAAAGGCGATAAAATCGCGTTCGAACCAGGCGGTCAACACGTCATGGCATTTGGTTTGCCTGAAGATCTCGCTGTGGGATCAAGCGTGGAGGTAACACTGACTGTTTCCGGCGGTGCTACGCAAACCTTCTCAGCCGAAGTGCGCGCAGCCGGGGAAGAGCGCTGACAGCTGAAGCCGCTACCTTTTGTCCCGCGGGCGGGGAGCGGCCTCTGACTTCCGGTGAAATTGAGCTCGCCCGCAGCATCTTCCATGATGCGATCGACTATTCGCAAGTCACGATCCGGCGCCGCAAATGGTTTCCCTTTCAACCGCGCCGGGTCACCATGGCACCGCGCGGGCATATTCACTTTCATCCTCTCGCGTCCAATTATTGCGATGACTTCTCCGCTGTCAGCCTCTCGCTAAAAGCGCATTTTATCCATGAAATGGTGCATGTCTGGCAGACCCAGACACGCGGGCCCTGGTATCTCGTCACACACCGCATGCCCTGGGCGCGCTATGATTATAGCATAAAACCGGGCTGGCCGCTGACGCGGTACGGCATTGAGCAGCAGGCGGAAATTGTCCGCCATGCTTTCCTGCTCCGCAACGGCGCAAAAATCGCCGGAGTTGCCGACGAGGCAGCCTATGAGCTATTGGTCAACTTCAGGGAGAGATAATGACCAAAAAGCTCGATTACGCGATCAGGCCATTTGAGCCGCGCGATGCAGCTGCGTTTGCCGGGCTCAATCGCCGCTGGATAGACTCGCTTTTCCAAATGGAAGAGAAAGACAAAGTCCAACTGGAAAACCCGCAATCCGCTATTCTCGACAAAGGCGGATATATTGCGATTGCAGAAGCCAATGGCTGGGTTGTGGGGACTGGAGCTATCCTTCCAGCAGCGCTCGCCCCAAAGGATGGCAAGGTCTGGTTTGAAATCGTCAAAATGTCGACAGACCTGTCAGCTCAGCGGATGGGCATCGGTAGCCAGATATTGGGGCAGTTGATCGGCTTTGCACGCGATCATGGAGCCAATGCGATCTGGCTGGAAACCAATGACCAATTGGAGGCGGCCACTATCCTCTATCGCAAAACGGGTTTTCGTGACCTGTCCGGCGATGATGTCTGGGAAACACCCTATGATCGCTGCAACATGCAGATGGTGATGGAGATTTAGACCAATCTATCCATAGTCGTGATTACTCCGCTCGCACCGCATTCATCCCACAAATGCTGGAAAGCATCGCGGTCCGGATCGGCACGGTAACGCTCCATTGCTGCCATGTCAGGCACGTCAAGCACATGCACCTCGCAAGAGCCATCATCCGCGCGCAGCCGCTCGGCCAGAATGATACCGTAGCGTTCGAGCAGCGGGATCACTGCACTCTCGTAAGCCTCGAACTTTTCCAGATCGACACCGGTCAGGTCGATGCGCGCGTGAAGGATCATCCGATCGAGCCTGTCAGTCTGGCTTCTTAGCGACGCCCACCATCGCCGGGCGCAGCAAACGGTCCTTGATCATCCAACCGCTTTGCATTTCCTGCACAACAGTCCCCGGTTCAGCATCATCGGTTGGCACTTCAATCATGGCCTGATGCTGGTTGGGATCAAGCTCCAGCCCCTTGGCGGCAATGCGCGTAATGCCGTGCTGCTGAAAGACTTTTTCGAGCTCACGTTGAGTGGCCTCGATACCTATAACGAGCCCCTTCATCTTGTCATCTTCGCGCAAGGTTTCTGGAATAGCTTCAACCGCACGCGAAAGATTGTCCCACACGCTCAAGACATCGCGTGCGAATCCTGTTGAGGCATAGGTGCGCGCGTCAGCAACATCCTTTTCCAAACGGCGCCGGACATTCTGCGTTTCCGCTTGCGCATAGAGCACATCCTGCTTGGCGGCTTCCAAGTCGGCCTTCAGAGAAGCGAGCGCTTCGTTCTCGCTCTCTTCTTCATCCGCTTTGCCATCATCGAGGAATTCCTCTGGCACGCCTTTAAGTTCGTCAGATACCGCCTCGTCTTGCGGCTTATCATTGTCAGTCATTGAATGTTTGTTCCGTCCATCTATCCGATGAGCTTGCTCAAAGATTGAGCTGTCAAATCCACCATGGGGACGACGCGCGCGTAATTCAACCGCGTTGGCCCGATTACGCCTAGCACGCCGACCACTCGTCCTTCACGATCACGATAGGGTGAAGCGATAACCGAAGAGCCTGATAAAGCGAACAAGCGATTCTCGCTGCCGATAAAAATGCGCGTCGCATCGGCATCCCGCGCGCTTTCCAACAATTGTGCAACCGATTGCTTGTTCTCAAGATCATCGATCAGCGAACGCACACGTTCGATATCGCTCATTGCCTCTTCATCGAGCAAATTGGCTTGTCCACGCACGATAAGCACCGGCCGCTTGGCCGCATCTTCAGACCAGACAGCCAGTCCGCGCTGCACAAGATCACTGCTGGCACTATCAAGCTGGCTTTGGCCGGCCGATATCTCCGTTGCAATGACGTTCGCCGCTTCGCTTAAAGTGCGGCCTGCGAGCCGCGCAGTGACATAATTCGAAGCTTGCTCAAGCCCAGCTTGAGCGGCGCCCACACCGATGTCCACAACACGGTTCTCGACTGATCCGTCTTCGCTCACAAGAACCGCTAAAGCTTTGCCTTGGCCGAGCGGTACCATCGAAAATTGCGCCAAACGGGCTTCGTTGCGCGGCACCATTACCATTCCAGCAGCCCCGGTTAAGTCAGACAGCATTGTGCTGGTCTTCTCCAAGGCCTGCTCAATTGGACCGGTCGCTGACAAACCCTGTTCAATCTGAGCACGCTCTTGCGCTGTGGGTTCAGCCACGCGCATCATGCCATCGACAAAGAGACGTAATCCCGTTTCAGTGGGCAAGCGTCCTGCACTGGTGTGGGGTGCGGCGAGCAAACCGCCTTGTTCCAGCTCTGCCAACACTGATCGAATGGACGCAGAAGATAAATTCAGCGCCCCGTCGCTCGCTAAAGTCTTTGACCCGACTGGTTGCCCAGTCTCGATATAACTTTCCACCACGAGGCGGAAAATCTCCCTCGCGCGGTCGGTAAGTTCAGAGATAGGCGGCGATGACATGTCATCTATCTAGCGCTTCCTCTTGCAGCCTCAAGCCTTCAGCGCCTAACGCGGGTGCGCAATACGATTCGAGAGGATGAAAAATTCATGCGACCTTCCGGACGCGCGCCTGATGAAATGCGCGCTATCACTATCGAAACCGGCTTTACCAAACACGCAGAAGGCTCGTGCCTGATCAGCTTCGGCGATACGCGCGTGCTGTGCACTGCCAGTGTCGAAGAGCGCATTCCGCCATGGTTGCGCGGCAAGGGAGAAGGCTGGGTCACCGGCGAGTATTCCATGCTCCCGCGCTCTACCCACACACGCAGCTCGCGAGAAGCAGCACGCGGCAAACAGTCAGGCCGTACACAGGAAATCCAGCGCTTGATCGGACGGTCCTTGCGCGCGGTGGTTGACCTGCAAAAGCTCGGCGAGCGCCAAATCACTTTGGATTGCGATGTCATCCAAGCCGATGGCGGCACGCGCACCGCCTCAATCTCAGGTGCATGGGTCGCTTTGCGGATCGCTGTGAACAAGCTGATGGAAGCAGGAGAAATCACAGAGGATCCGATCACAGGCCAGGTCGCAGCAATCTCTTGCGGCATCTATGAAGGTACGCCGGTGCTGGATTTGGACTATCCGGAAGACTCCAACGCAGAGGCAGACGCAAACTTCGTTCTGATCGAAGGCGGTCAGATCGCCGAAGTGCAAGCGACTGCGGAAGGCGCGACCTATGACGAAGAAGGCTTGCTGCGCCTACTGCGGTTAGGACGGATTGGATGTGATGCAATCTTCGCCGCGCAATTGGACGCTGTTAAGTGACAAGGCGGCTCGGCAGCGGTTCCCTGGTAATTGCCACGCATAATGCCGGCAAACTTAAAGAGATCGCTGCCTTGCTGGAACCGCATGGGCTGAAGTGCCTCTCTGCAGGATCACTGGGCCTTCCGGAGCCGCCGGAAACAGGCACGACATTTGTCGAGAACGCGCTAATCAAAGCGCGAGCTGCGGCAGAGGCTTCGGGCATAGTCGCCCTCGCCGATGATAGTGGATTGTCGGTCGATGCGCTTGATGGCCGCCCTGGTGTTTACACAGCTGATTGGGCTGAACGCCAATGGTTCGAAGGCGAACCAGGCCGCGATTGGTATATGGCGATGGGCAAGGTCGAAGGCATGCTGCAGCAGCTTGGACCTGCTACAGACCGTTCAGCGGCATTCCATTGTGTGCTGGCCATTGCTTGGCCGGATGGAGAGCATGCGATCTATGAAGGGAAATGTGCAGGATCGCTCACATGGCCGCCGCGTGGCACGTTGGGCTTCGGCTATGATCCTGTATTCATGCCGACAGATTCCGAACTCACCTTTGCTGAGATTGAACCTGAGGCGAAACACGCCATTAGCCACCGCGCCGATGCTTTCGCCAAGCTCGTTGCGGAGCAGTTCGGCGCGTAACCTTTACCGGATCTGACGCCCGTAAATGTTTCCTGCGGGCCAGTATCGGCAGACGAGGAAATCATCGCGGTCATTGCGGGCCACCGCGCAGCCCACTTCGCGCGTCTCGCGCCATACAACTTGCGTGTAATGCCCGACATCGCGCCAGTTACCCGTGCGCGAGATGTCAGGAAATTCGCCGGGTCGGAAATGTCGCTTCTCCTCAGCAAATGCACGGATCATGAA
>WTKI01000011.1:0-1099 GCA_011524425.1 Altererythrobacter sp.
TAGAAACCGTGAAGCCACCATCTTCAAAGCGCAGCATATTCTCCAGCAGCACTTTCAGGCTGATCGGGAGCTTAGAGACATCGCCCAGCTTCTCTGCCGCTTTGGCAAAGGAATAATAGGAATAGTCCTTGCCTCCGACATTCAATGTTGAGCGAGTTCCGAGCGTGTCTTTACCGACCTGTGTCATGGGCGCGTGTCATCCTTTCATGGGACTGCGATGTGTCTCTGTGGCTATGCGCATCACCGCTTCGACCGCATGCGGGATTCGCCTTTGCGCGCCACCTGCTATGTTGCAAGCGCAAGGTCAAGGTCTGCAGTTAAGCAAATGCATGCCAAGCAATGGTCATTTGGTTCAAACTGAAGCCTGTTCAGGAGGCGTTTGCCGGGTTGCGATCCAGCAACCGATCACAATCAAAACCGCACCTGCGGCTGTGGTCAGCGAAACTTCCTCGCCAAAAATAAGCCACCCGAACAGTGCGGCCCAAAGAAAACCTGTATATTCAATCGGCACAAGAACCTGCGCTTCAGCGCGCGCATAGGCCCATGACAGGAACAATGCCGCCGCCACGGCCATGGCCGCACCAGACGTAAGATCGATCCATGTGCGCGCGTCTGCAGGAAGAACGAGCAAAAAGGGCGCGCCTGCCAGCAATGTCAATGCGACAATACCGTTTTGAAAGGTGCTGACTTCACTGGGTTTGGCAACCAGGGCCTGCTGCCGCTGCAAGACCAGGTTCCATGCATAAAGAACAGCTGACAGCATCAGCGCTAGCAAGCCAATACCGGCCTCTTGAGTGAGGCTCTCCCGGCCAATTCGTCCGCCGACAATCACAATGACTCCGGCAAGCCCCAGAAAGGCTGCGATGATGGCTTTGCGCTGGATCGATTCCCCTAGCAGAACCGCTGCGAGATATAAGGCGATGAGCGGCGCTATAAATGACAATGCAATCGCTTCCGCCAAAGGAAGACGGACAAGGGCGTAGAAAAAGCTCCAGCCCATGAAAGACACGACCACGCCGCGCACAAGATGTATCCTTAGAACAGCCTTGTCAGGCCATTTTCGTGTCCTTGCCCACCAAAACGGACTGATCATGAGAAA
>WTKI01000011.1:1199-6303 GCA_011524425.1 Altererythrobacter sp.
CCGAGGAAGAGATCGAGAAGCGCAAGCTTATCCGCGCGAATATGGATCGCTGGCGGTGGCTCGCACGTGATCTGGGCAAGCAGTATCTCATCACCAATGTGCCGGAATACCAACTGCGTCTTACAGTCAATGACAACATCATTTCGACCTACCGCACAGTCGTTGGAAAGCCCGGGCGTACAGCAACGCCGCAATTGGCTGAAATCGTGGAAGGTGTGGTTTTCAATCCCACCTGGACTGTGCCGCAATCGATCGTGGTGGGTGAAGGTCTAGGCGATAAGGTCAAAAACAATCCGGCCTGGGCGAAGCGTAACGGCTACAAACGTACCGAGTATAATGGCTGGGTTGGTGTTGTGCAGCAGCCAGGTCCCGGCAATTCGCTGGGACGGATGAAGCTCGACATGCCAAACGAGCATGCGATCTTTGTCCATGACACGCCGTCAAAGCACTTCTTCAACAATGAAATGCGAGCGTTGAGCCATGGCTGCATTCGTACAGAACGCGCCTTGGAGCTTGCCACAGTTATGGCGATTCTGGGCAAAGGGGCGGACCGCGAAAGAGTCATCGAAGTGATGAAGTCAGGCAAATATACCAAGGTGCCGATCAAGCGCGAGATGCCGGTGTACATCACCTATTTCACCATGGCGACGGACATAAATGGCGAGCTGGCGACGTTTAAGGACATCTACAATCGCGATGCACCTGTGCTCGCAAGCTTGGATGCGCCGCGGGTGAAGGATCGCTCTGGCGAGAGCGATGATGAAGTCATCGTTATTGAGAATAATCCGCTAGCTGGCGGATAATGTCCAAAATCAGTAGCGTGCTTGCCCGAGTTCCACGCGGGCTGGCTTTAGCGCTTGGCCGGGCTGCATTAGCTCATAGGCCCCGCTGGGTGAGGAAAGATTGACAGTGCCGTCTTCTTCCCAACCCAAACTGTCTGCGTAGATCATGCGGCCACCCGACAGGTTTAGCAGAGCGATGCGAAATTGTTCTGTACCAAGAGCAAAGCAGCCATTGGAGCGGCCCAAGCGGCCCCACTTTTCAATGTGGCTAGGCTCTGCATAATCAGCACGGTGCATGACGATGTAACGACGCAAAGCAGCTTCATTGGTCGCATCCAGCCCGCCAAGCCGCACTGAAGTGCCATAGCGCCCGACATACCATTCCCATGTCACATAGGCGCCTTTGCTGCTCGCATTGGAACCTTCGACATTGGAATAACGGTTCAAATATCCGTCATGCTCCGGATCAGAACCAGCGCCATGCGTTACGTAGTAAGAATTTACTTCTTCAAGGTTGAGATTGACGAAGTGAAAACGCGGCTTGGAAGAATGCAGGCCATAGTCGGCAATCGCTACGATGTCCCGCTTCCAGATTGCATCACCAGCCTTGTCAAGCTGCTGACGCGCCAGTTCAAACAAGGCGCGATCACGCTGAGAGCCTTTGCGGGCTTGCGCAAACACACGGCCGGGCAACGCGAGCGAAGCCCCCGCTGCCACAGTGCCTTTCAAGATGTCACGCCGCTTCATAGGTTCAATACTACTACAGCAATTCTATAGTTCCAGTGAACAGGCAAAGATTAACTATACTCACGTGTTTTCATGGATGGCTTTGGCGGCAACGCCAAGTTTTATGAGATGCGGCATGTTGTCCATCATAATCTGTCGAGAGTCCGCAAATTTGGCGAGCTTAGGATTGCCTTCCGCCGCCATCTTTTTCAGCGTCGGCCCCACCAGATCCAAACGTGAACTTTGCATCCATGCGCTCAATTCCTTGTCTTGCGACCAAGCGCCCCGGTTCATCATGGTGATAAACTGCGCATAGGGGAAGGTCGCTGGCGTATCTGTCAAAGGACCCGGCGCAGCCATGGCATTTCGCTTGTCATCGTCATCATAATGCGCTTCCAGCCAGGCCGCGACTGCAGCGCTATAGACGACAAGCGGGACCAGTAATGGTTGCAGTGTGATGGTGTCCCCGTCGAACACTGGCGCTTTCTTGCCTCGCGCTTCAAACGGCACGGCAGAAGCAGTGCAATCAACGAACAATGTGTTTTGAGGAAGGTCGACCTGTTTCTGCTCAAGCACCATTTTGCCTGGCTCGACCGACAAGACGTGGCCGGCACGAATGACGTTCTTGATCTTACGCAGGATCTCAATTTCACCGCGAGAGATAATTGCAAAATGGAACATCTCAGGCTCCACATCCTCGTCAATTCGCAAGTAATAGCCTTTGGCCGCCAGTCTGCGCATCAGATCAGCGCCATCTTGTGCTTCGCTGGCTTGTTCCATGATCGCGACTTGCAATTCCATCGCATCTTCGATGAAATCTTCGCCTGGCTGGACATAGTCGCGATTCCACAGCCAGCTTTCTCGCGGTCGGACCCAGCTGATATGATCAGGATCAACGCCTGCCCGGATCAGCCAAACAGCAGTATCCATAGCCGTCTTGCCTGCGCCTAGGATTGCGTAGTGCTCGGGTAAGTCATTGGGGCTCTTCCAGAGCTGCGGCAAGTCGCCAGGTGGCGCAACACGGACGTCACCAATTTCAGCAAAGGGCCGCTTGTGCGTAGAAGGAACAGAGGTTTGATAAAACGTCGCATCCACCAGCTTGCGTCGCACTTTTATCGCGGTTTCTGTGCCGCTCAGGATTGACTTGAAATGGGCAAAACCGGCTTCATCGCGTCCAGTAAATTCGCTCAGGGGATAGTAAGCCACACGCCCAGAAGGCAGCAGCTTCATGTTCATCACTTTTTCGAAGTAAGCGAGAACCTCTGTGCCGCTAGCCAGCGCATGGAGACCTTTGTTCGGCCCGTGCGTGTCAATGTGTTCGCTGGGAAACGCCATCGAATTAACGCCATAAGTGGCGCTTGGCTGATGCAGGGAGACAAACCCATAGGCATCGTTCCAATGCCCGCCGGGCTTGGCGTGCTTGTCGACGAAAGTGATATGGCAATCGGGGTCTTCATCGATCAGCGTGTCAGCAAAAGCCAAGCCAACAGCGCCTGCGCCAACGATCAAATAATCCGTTTCCAGTTGAGACATGCCCGCCGCTCCTTTTGGGGAGCCTCGTGCATATCATTTAGTTTGGCAGATACAACTTTGCGCTTATTGCGCGCTCATCACCATACGGTCGTCTGCGATCTCGACAGAACCGATTTGCGATAAATAGGATTGGCCAAGCAGCGAAATGTTCAGTCCTTCGGGAATGATGACAGCAGCGACATTGTATCGGGTCATGCCGCCAATCTCGACAGTCTCGAGCCGGGCGGGCACGCCATAAACGGCGCCGCTGGCCCCGGTGCCAATCCGGCGCACGTCCGCGTCATCCCAATGCAGACCGGCTGACCGCGCATCATCTCCGGTCAAAGCGATCACGCTCGCACCGGTATCGACCATCATGCGTATGTTAGTTGTTCCGATGTTGGCGGCGGCGTAGAAATGTCCGTCTATCTCTCGTCTTAGCGTGTGGTCTCCTGCGAGCCAGTCTGCAGTCTCGATTTCTGTTTGCGATGGTGAGCCTGCCTCATTGCCTTGCCCCAGCTGTAGCAAAGCAATGCCTTCAGACGTACGGTCTGTCTTTGCAAAAACGATCGCGACAAGACACGTGCCCAGAGCAAAAGCGAGATAGCGGCCGATCATGGCTATTGGAATAGCGCGGCAGTCTTAAGCCTATCTAAAGTTTCAGGAAACATTTGTAAAACAGGAGTTTATCGCCGCCATTGCCAACATGGAACGCGCGTGACGCAGCGCTACTGCGTTTTGATTATCTCCATACCCGCCGCCAAGCGCGGACGCTAAGGGCAGACCGCGCGTTCGCACTTGCTGAGCGACGAAACGGTCCCGCGCTTCAAGCCCTGCATCGGACAAGGACAAGCGTCCCAGCGCATCGTCTGTGTGCGGGTCCACCCCTGCCTGGTAGAAAACGAAATCCGGATCAAATTCTTCAAGTACAACCGGCAAGTGCTTTTCGAGAACTGCCAAGAAGCCGGCATCATCAGCCCCGTCAGGCAAGCCGATATCAAGGCTCGACCTCGCTTTTCGAGCCGGGAAGTTCTTCTCGGCGTGAATGGAGAACGTGAACACATCCTCGCGCCCGGCCATCAAACTGGCTGTGCCATCGCCTTGATGAACATCCAAATCGACGATCAGAATTCGTCGGGCATCGCCTTCAGCAAGCAAGCGGTTTGATGCGACCGCAAGGTCGTTGAAGACGCAATAACCAGCGCCGGTATCATGCAAAGCATGGTGGCTGCCCGCTGCTGAGTTGGCTGCATAACCATGCTGCATGGCGAGCTTGGCTGCCAGCCAGGTTCCGCCATTGGTATGGCGAACACGGCTGGCGATGGCCGCAGTCACCGGAAAGCCGATCCGCCGCTCTTTCTCACGAGGGACCGCTGCTCGGAACACTTCATCGACATAGGTCGGGCAATGCACCGCTTCCAGCCATTCGCGCGGGCAAGCCTCCGGCGCGTGTTCGGTGAAGGGCTGGCCGCTTTCGCGCAGCGCTTCCATCACCAGATAATACTTATCGAACTTGAATGTGCCGCGTGTTGGACGCGGCGCCATGTAGTCAGCATGGTGAACAACGTGGAGCAGTGGTTAAGCTCCCCCAATTTCCAATGGATTGGCGAGCGGCAGAGTGAGGCCGAGCTGCTGCATGATAACAGCAATCCATTGCTCGATTTGCTCGATCTCTTCTTCTGTTACCTGACTGGTCCCTGCTGCATCCTGCTTTGCCTTCACAGCCTCATAGTCGCCGCCTTGCTTAGCGTGAGACTGGAACAGGGGGCCGTTTGCCACCGCCTCTGCTTCTTCTCTTGCGATTTCCAGTCCGTACCACTGGCCGCAAGCTACGAGAGTGGCTGCCTTGTTCGCGATGAAATGATCGCTTTCCAGTGTGCGGTAAGCATCAGGACGGGCTTTGATGAGCTCTGCAAATTGGCGCATCTGCAAGAGCCAGGCGAGCGCGGCACATTGCAGATCGCTGAGTTCGTAATGTGCTTTTTCATCCATGCCGAGATCCAGCGGCATGATTGCTCGGCTATGCGCCAGCTGTTTGCGTGCCCAAAGCCTGCCGCCTAGACCTTTCTTAGCGACTGAACGCA
>WTKI01000011.1:6403-9361 GCA_011524425.1 Altererythrobacter sp.
AGCGCCTTCACCAGCAAGGTTGAGCGACAAAATGCGCTGTGAAAAAGGAAATGAACCGGGCGAGATGAAGGCGGCACGTTCTGCACTGCTGCGGCAGGAATCCATTGCGCTTGGCTATCGTCAGCAGGCTTGAAATCAGCAAGAAATGCCAGCTTTGCGCGCTCGCTTGCATCAATCTTTGCGAACAGTACTGCGTCTTGATTGGCGTCGAAATGATGCGGGATCCACCAGGGATCGCGTAAGACGGTATTGATATCGGCCATTGCGCTGCGGTAACTGGCAGAAACGAAAGACTAGAACAAGCATAGTGCTGGAAGTCTTGGGTTAGGGACTAGGCGTGACACAATTTCAGTTGAACAGTGCGCTCGATATTGATGCGCTTTCCCGCGACTATGCGGTCAATGGCCGGTTGCAGGTGCGCGATATTGTTGCGGCTGAAAGCGCAGAGGAAATCTATAAGCGGCTGCATTCCACTGACTGGTGGCTCACCTATAATGACGGCGAACAGATCAACCGGCTGCCGCCTGAGGAGCTGCGCCAGATTACGCGCGAGAAAGCCGCACAAATCCAGCAAACGGTTTATCGCAATGCGCAGGAACGTTTCCAGTTTTTGTACAATTACTTCCCGCTTTGGACTTCCTATTTTTCAGCGGATTTTCCGCCGCACCCGCTGTTTGAGATCTATGAGTTCATCAATAGTGAGCCATTCCTGCAGTTTGCGCGCAAGCTAACGGGTTTGGAAGGTATCCGCTGGGCCGATGGGCAAGGAACCTTGTACAGAGCAACCCACTTCCTCACGGGTCACACTGACGAAGTCCCGAAGGAAAAGCGAATGGCGGCCTATGTCCTCAATTTCACGAAAGATTGGCGGACAGATTGGGGAGGGCTACTGCAATTCTGGGACAAGAATGGCGATATTGACCATGCCTTTGTGCCGACGTTCAACGCGCTCAATATTTTCACAATCCCTGCAAACCACTCGGTCAGCATGGTGACGCCGTTTTCGCCGGGTTTGCGTTTTTCAGTGACAGGGTGGCTGCGCGGCGACGAACCACCGGGCGAGTTCCCTGCGCGGTAGAATGCCGGTGACTTATTCCGCTGCTTCGGCATGCGGGTCGAACGCGACCGCATCGCCCGCTTCGATCGCAGCTGCTTTCTCTTCGACCAGTTTGACGATGTGGTCGAGCATATCATCACTTTGGACATGGTGATCGGTCACGCCAGATAGATAAACCATATGTTTGCCCTGACCGCCGCCAGTAATGCCGATATCGGTCTCACGCGCTTCGCCAGGACCGTTCACAACGCAACCGAGTACAGAAAGGCTCATCGGGGTCTTGATATGCTCTAGCCGTTGCTCCAGCGCTTCGACTGTGCGGATCACATCAAAGCCTTGCCTTGAACAGCTGGGGCAAGAAACCACGCGTACACCGCGGGTTCTGAGACCCAACGCTTTGAGCATTTCAAAGCCGACGCGCACTTCCTGCTCTGGCTCTGCTGAAAGCGAGACCCGAATTGTGTCGCCGATGCCAGCCCAGAGCAGCGAGCCGATCCCGATCGAGGATTTGACTGTGCCGCCGATTAGTCCACCTGCCTCCGTGATGCCCAGATGCAGCGGGCAATCGACTGCATCGGCCAGTCCATGATAAGCCGCAACGGCAAGGAATACGTCGGACGCTTTTACGGCGACTTTGTATTCGTGGAAGTCGTGATCCTGCAGCAACTTGATGTGATCGAGCGCGCTTTCGATCAGGGCTTCTGGGCAGGGCTCGCCATATTTTTCAAGCAAGTCCTTTTCCAGGCTGCCCGCATTCACTCCTATGCGGATCGCGCAGCCATTGGCCTTGGCCGCGCGTACGACCTCTGCCACACGCTCTGAAGAGCCGATATTGCCGGGGTTGATCCGCAGACATGCCGCGCCGGCGTCAGCTGCTTCCAATGCGCGTTTATAATGGAAGTGGATGTCAGCGACGATCGGCACACGCGCAGCTTTGGTGATCTTGCTGAACGCAGCGCTTGCCTCAACTGTGGGGACTGACACCCGTATGATGTCAGCGCCGGCATCTTCGCAGCGGCGGATCTGATCGATGGTCGCCACGGGATCTTCCGTGGGCGTATTGGTCATCGTTTGCACAGTGATCGGTGCATCACCGCCGACAGGCACATCGCCCACCATGATCTGGCGGCACTGGCGACGGTCAATGTCGCGCCAAGGTCTAACAGAAGCCATGGGGGGCATATAGGCAAGCTCGCGTGACGGGGCAATGACCAGCGTTAGCGTCGCTGATTGACATTACGACGCATTGCGCTGAGAAAGCCTTTGGGGTCAGCATTATAATTCGCGCATGTCGCGGGGGGCTCGGCATTTGATTTCCAATCCTGTCATGACGGAGAACAAGTTTTTCCGTCTCTTCACTATCCTGATGCTTTATCTAGCGCAGGGTATCCCGATCGGATTGTTTGATTTTGCGATCCCGATATGGATGGCGACGAACGGAGCCGATGCCGTCGAGATTGCGTGGGTTATTAGCCTCGCAGGCACGCCATGGGCATTGAAGTTCATCAATGGCGCGTTGATTGACCGGTACACTTTCCTTGCGATGGGGCGGCGAAGGGCCTGGCTGATCGGCGCTCAATTTGTGATGGTAGCTGTGTTATTCGGGGCAGCGGTGATCCAACCTGACCCCCGTGATTATGTCCTGCTTGGTGCGATTGCTTTTGCGACATATACTGCGGTTGTGTTTCAGGACGTTGCCGCCGATGCATTGGCCGTGGACATCTCGATTGGCAGCGAGCGGGGTATCACGGGCGGATTGATGTCTGGCGGCCAAGTGTTGGGCATCTCAATTTCTGCGGCCTTGGCTGGCACAATCATTTTCTACGTTGGCATCTCAGCAGCCTTTATTGCCTGTGCTGTGTGCATGGCGATCGTCTGCTCTTACCTGATGTGGGTACGAG
>WTKI01000161.1:0-2881 GCA_011524425.1 Altererythrobacter sp.
CGTCAAAGGTGGTGATGCCTTCCTCCAGACCCGCTACGACATTCGCAAGGCCAAGGCCGCGCGTATTGTGCAAGTGAAGCGTTGTTAGCATGTCCTCGCCGACCGCGGCTTTCACAAGCTTTGTGAGTCGGCGAACTTGCGCTGGATCGGCATAGCCGGTCGTGTCTGACAGGCTGAATTCCTGCGCGCCCGCTTCAGCGGCTTTTTCTGCAAGCCGTGCGACAGCATCCGGTTTAACCGCGCCTTCATAAGTGCAGCCGAACGCGGTGGAGAGGCCGACAGCAAAGTGGATGCCATGCTGTTTGGCGATTGCAGCTGCCGCTGCGATCTCTTCGATCATGCTAGCATGATCCTTACGCACATTTTTGATTGAATGCGTCTCGCTCATGGAAAAGGGAATGCTCATGCCGTCAACGCCTGCGTCAGCGGCGAATTGCGCGCCTTTGGCATTGGGAACGAGCGTCACTACCGTCAGACCCTCAATCCTCTTGGCGTGTTTCACCAGCTCCGCTGTATCGGCCATTTGCGGCAGAAGCTTGGGCGGTACGAAGCTTCCTACTTCGATTTCCTGAACGCCAGCGGCTGCTTCTGCACTGATCCAGGCTTTCTTTGCTTCGAGCGGCATGACGCGGTCGATGGATTGCAGTCCGTCGCGCGGGCCCACTTCTGAAACGAGGATATCGGTCATGCCGGTTTCTCCAAATAAACCCAAGGCCGCGCGGGTGTGTCTGCCGCCAGCCATGCATCAATCGCATCGCTTTGCGTCATGGTAAGATCAATTGCATCCAAACCTTCAGCAAGCATTTGCTTGGCTTCAGGATCAATGCTGAACGGATACTGCGCGCCGTTGCAAGTGACATGTTGTGCAGCCAAGTCGATTGCTACTGATTGGCCAGCGCAAGCCTCCACAGCATCGCGCGGTAGAGCAACAGGAAGCAGGAAATTGCGCACGCAATTGTTCTGGAAGATAGGCGCGAAGCTTTCCGCAATGATCGCTTGGACACCATATTCAGCCAGCGCCCAGACCGCATGTTCACGGCTTGATCCGCAGCCGAAATTAGCGCCGCCGGCAAGGATTTTCGCGTTCGCAAATTCTGGTTTGTTGAGCGCAAAATCAGGATTAGGGGTTCGCGCATCCACATCGGAATAACGCCATGGCGCAAACATCCCATCAGCCAGCCCCGTGCGTCCGGTTGAGCGCATTTCGCGGCTTGGGATGATTGTATCGGTGTCGATATTGTCGACCATAATCGGCGCTGCAATGCCGGTGAGAGGCTGAGGAAAAGCGCTCATGCTGGCTGCTCCTCTGTATGATCCAGCGGCGCATAATCACGGTGATCTGCAATCGCGCCTGCGATCGCGCTTGCCGCAACGGTTTCTGGCGATGCGATATGCGTGCGAATGCCGGGGCCTTGGCGCCCTTCAAAATTGCGGTTGGTGCTGGAGATTGTGCGGCTGCCTTCAGGAAAGCCTTCGCCCCCTGCATAAAAGCACAGTGAGCAGCCGGACATGCGCCATTCAAATCCGGCGTCGGTAAAGATGCGGTCCAGCCCTTCGGCTTCTGCCTGTCGCTTCACCGATAGCGAGCCGGGTACTACCAAGGCTTTCTGGATGTTCGGCGCAATTGTGCGACCTTTGAGAATGTTTGCTGCGCGGCGCAAATCGGTGATCCGGCTGTTGGTGCAACTACCGATGAAAGCGACGTCTATCGGTGTACCAGCAATAGTCTCGCCAGCCTTCAATCCGATGTAGTTGTGAACCTTCTCTGTCCCTTTAGGCACCCTTTGTGTCACGGGAACAGTGTGTTCAGGACTCGTCCCCCAGCTCACCATCGGAGCAAGTGCAGACGCGTCGATGGTGATCTCTATGTCAAAGCCTGCGCCATCATCACTAGCCAGAGTTTGCCAATAAGGATCGTCGAAATCCGTGGGGGCGTAGGGGCGACCGGCAAGGTATTCAAACGTCTTTGCATCAGGCGCAATCAGCCCGGTCATCGCGCTGAATTCTGTCGCCATATTGCACAATGTCATACGCGCTTCCATGTCGAGCGCACGCACCGCTTCGCCTGCAAATTCAACCACATATCCCGCACCGCCGCCGGCACCATGCGCCGCAATCAAAGCAAGGATCATATCCTTAGCGGTGACGCCATCAGGCAAAGCGCCTGCATAGGTCACGCGCATTGTCTTGGGCTTATCAAGCCGCAATGTACCGGTTGCCATGGCATGTTCTGCCTCTGAGCTACCGATGCCCCAGGCGAGCGCTCCGAACGCGCCTTGTGTGCAAGTGTGGCTGTCTGGTGCGACCAATGTGACCCCGGGCAGGACAATGCCTTGTTCCGGGCTGATCACATGGACGATCCCTTGGTCTTTGTCGTTCACGTCAAACAACGTGATGCCCGCCGCTCTAGTCGCTGCGCGCGTTTCGGTGATGAAGCCTTCACCGCCTTGCATCAGCGTCCCGTCACCGCGGCCCGGACGCGTATCGACGATGTGATCCATCACTGCAAAGACCCTTGCAGGATCACGCACATCCCGGCCCATCTCAGCCATGCGCTTCAACGCCGCTGCGCCTGTGCGCTCGTGCAGGAAGACCCGGTCAATCGCGATCAGGCACGCCTCTGATGGCGTTTCCGCCACCAAATGAGTCTCCCAAATCTTATCGAATAAGGTCTTAGCCATGATGGGGGCCGATATTGCCTCGGCAATTCGTGTTCAGCAATTGTCTTGGACCTATTCGTCTGGCGGTCGCACGTCCATTCTCGCCAAGTGCCGATGCCATGCCAACGCCGCTTCCCTGCCTGCGCGTAAACGGGCTAGTGCGCGGGCATGTATAGCTTGCGCCGTAATTGCCGCTTGGTCGACTTTGACCGCATTTTCGC
>WTKI01000161.1:2981-9273 GCA_011524425.1 Altererythrobacter sp.
TCGCCATCATAGGCGGTGATGCGGCACGGCGGAATTGCGCCATTGTCCTCAGGAATATCGCGCGGTGCATGCAAGACTGCGCCATAGCCAGCGCGGTAGGCATTACCTGCATCGAGCAGATCATCGACCCATTCCTGAGCCCGCAACGGGTCGGCGTGGGCGTTTGGCAAACGCGCTTCATCTCGAGTATCGAACCACGGAAAAAACCAGCTTTGCTCCACAATCCGGTGCCATAACCAGGTCATGTGCTCGCCATATTCAGCCGGATGAAATTCAGGCAGATAGCGCTCTCCGAAAATGCGCATTTCTTCCTCGTTCCACACCGCATAGCCGCCCATGGCGACAGCGCGGAACGCTGTGGGTTGGCGTTTCAAAGCGGTCATCAGAATGATGGCGCCAGAGTGGAAACCATAGGCAAGCGTCGGTGCGATCCCTAGCGCATCGATAAATTCCAGCAGCCCGTCTGCGAAGTCGTTGATATCCGGCAGCTGTCCGTCAACTTCCGGAAGCGGGTCGGATTGGCCAAAACCCGGCGTATCAGGAGCTATGCATGTGAAGTGTTCACCCCAGCGCTCCATCAGGGCGATATATTCTTTGGACGAGCGCGGGCTCTGGTGGATCATAAGCAAGGCTGGGCCGTTGCCACACTTGCGATAGTGCACTTTTCGTATGTCATTTGCGTTCGCGTTGCGAATAGTCAGAACATGACGGGTGATCACAGCCATTCCATCCTCAAAAAGGCACATAACTCGTGGACAATTTGTCCGGACAAATTTAAAGGGACTCCTAGGCGTGTTTGCGCATTGCGTCAAAGCTCAATCACAAAGCAGCTTGGGAGCAAATTGAGGGATATTCTATGACTGATATTGTTGGCACAAAGATGGTCGAAAGCAACAAGACCGCACGCCAGATGTTCGAAGAGATCATGGCTAACCCGGATCGCAAAAAGTTCGGGTTTGGCGAGAAGCTTGCGATTGTGAATGTCGATCCGCAGCAAGCCTACACAAGGCTTGATATGTTCAAAACCTCTTATGAGACTGACCCGCGCCAGATCGAGTACATCAATACAATCAGCCGGCTAGCGCGTGAAAAAGGTATGCCAGTGATCTGGAGCCGGGTTGCCTATAAGGAAGATGGCAGCGATTGCGGCGTATGGGGCACGCGTACGGACACAGAAGACAGCCTGCAGAACATCAAATACGGTTCGCCGCGGCATGAATTCGATCCGCGCTGCGAGATTGATCCTGCTGACTTGCAATATACAAAGCGCATGCCGAGCGCTTTTTTTGAAACACAGCTTGCGAGCTATCTTACTTTTCATAAGGTCGACACAGTCGTTGTAACCGGCGGTTCGACCAGTGGCTGTGTGCGTGCAACTGCGGTTGATTCGCTCAGCTATGGCTATCGCACCATTGTTCCAATCGAGACCTGTGCTGACAAGCATGAAAGCTTCCACTTTGCGAACCTCACCGATTTGCAGATCAAATATGCAGATGTGGAGCCTGTCCAAACTGTGATCGACTGGCTTGAGGCGCGCTAATGCGGGAAGGTTCTGCTGATCCGGGTCTTTATGACTATCACCCCTATAACGACCGCAAGAAGATCGTTTGGCCTGAAGGCAAGACCTGTGCGGTATGGGTCGCCCCGAACCTTGAATATTACGAGATCGATCCGCCAGTAAATCCGCAGCGCAAGCCTTGGCCCAAGCCGCATCCGGATGTGGTCGGCTATTCCTATCGCGATCATTCCAACCGGGTGAGCCATTGGCGCATGGCCGATGTGATGGACCGCCATGGCTTTCCTGGCAGCGTCAGCCTGTCAGTTGCGTTGTGTGATCACCATCCTGAAGTGGTGGCTGATGGCGCCGCGCGCGGATGGGAGTTCTTCAGCCACGGTATTTATAACACGCGCTATTCTTATGGCATGAGCGAAGCGCAGGAACGCGCGATCATTGAAGACTCGCTAGAGACAGTCGAGAAAGCGACCGGACAGCGCATTCGTGGATGGCTTGCGCCAGCGCTAACGCATACACCGCGCACGCTCGATCTGATCGCGGAATACGGGCTCGATTACACTTGCGATCTGTATCACGATGATCAGGTCCAGCATGTAAAGACGAAGAGCGGCAAGCTCGCTTCGATCCCCTACAGCCTGGAAGTGAACGACCATTACGGCTTCAACGTCTACGGGATGGCTGGGCGCGAATATGCCGACAGCCTGATCAAGCAGTTTGAACGGCTCGCTAATGAAGGCGAGAAGTCGGGAACTGTGATGTGCATTCCCTTGCACGCCTATCTGATCGGGCAGCCGCATCGCATAGGTCCGTTCGAAGAGGCTTTGCGGTATATCGCCGCTGACCCGCGCTGCTGGAAAGCGCGCGCAGGCGATATCATTGATAGCTGGAGGGCACAGCAATGAGCCTGCCAGAAAGCTACACGCAATATCCCAAGCGCGGCGAGGGTTATGACCATGATTTTTACGATTGGTCTAACATTCACACCCGCGCGCCGGTGCGCTGGCCGGATGATAAGTCCGTCGCAGTGTTCATAACAGTGAACCTTGAATATTATCCCATCACGCCTGAGGACGAGCCGTTCCGCGCGCCGGGACATATGGTCACACCATACCCCGACTATCGCCATTACACTGTGCGCGACTATGGCAATCGCGTGGCGGTATTTCGCATGCTGGACGCCTTTGCGAAAGCAGGGGTGAGCGCGAGCTTTGCTATCAATGCTGCGGTGGCAGAGCGCTATCCCGAACTGATCCACGCAGTGCAGGCTGGCGGGCATGAAATCATCGCCCATTCCACCGATATGAACGGCACCATCGCCTCTTCGATGAGCGAGGCGGATGAGCGTGCGCTGATCGCGGATGCGTTGGCTCGGCTGGAAAAAGCCACAGGCGAAAAGCCTGCAGGCTGGCATTCCATCGCCCGTTCACAAAGCTGGCGCACATTAGACTTGCTGAAAGAGCATGGGCTTAGCTGGTGCGCAGATTGGGTGAATGACGAGCTGCCCTTTCGCTTCACCAACGGCTTGGTCGCGCTGCCTTCCAGCGTCGATTTGTCGGACCGCCAGATTGTGGCCGTGCAACAGCATTCCGCCGAAGCGTGGGCGCAGATGATGCGCGACGCCTTCGATTGGCTGGCCGATGAAGCAGAGGCGCAATCCTCTGCGCGGGTCCTGCCGATGCAGCTAACGCCTTACATTATGGGCCAGCCTTTCCGCATTGCGGCCTTGGAAGACTTGCTGTCAGAGCTCGCAGCCCGGGAACCTGCTTGGTTTGCGAAGGGTTCTGATATTGTGAGTTCTTGGACAGCCCAGCAGAGCGAGACATAATGCAAGCGATCAACCCTCGCACCGGCGAAGCAGACTATGAATTTGCAGTCACATCGCGTGAGGACATAGCGAGCGAAGCTGCTCGGCTGAGAGCAGCGCAACCCGCTTGGGAAGCGCTAGGGCCGGAAGGCCGCGCAGGCGTAATGATGCGCTTTGCCGATGCGATAGAGGCGGCTGCGCCTGCGATAGCTGGGGCTCTTGCAGTCGACACTGGCCGCCAAGCTGTGTCTTGGATCGAAATCCAGGCCTGTGTTGGCAATATTCGCGGCTGGGCGGCCAAGGCGCCTTCTTTGTTTGCGCAGCTTCCTAGCGAAGTGGAGCCATCCTTCACCCCCGGTGTCGAGATTGTGCCAGCCTATAGCGCCTATCCCCTGTTTGGCGCGATCTGCCCGTGGAACTTCCCGGTTATCCTTAGCCATATTGACGCTGTGCCAGCGCTGATGGCGGGCTGTGCCGCGCTGGTGAAACCGTCGGAGATTACACCGCGTTTTGTCGAACCGATGCGCGAGGTTTTGGCAGCTGTGCCTGAATTGCCGCTGGCTTACATCAGGGGCGGGCCAGAGGTCGGACAGGCGCTGATCGAGGATGTCGACTATGTCTGCTTCACCGGCTCAACCGCAACGGGGCGTAAAGTGGCAGAGGCCGCCGCGCGCCAGCTGATCCCTGCCAATCTGGAACTGGGCGGCAAGGACCCCATGATCATCACTGCCAGCGCTGATCCGGAATGGGCGGCGGGTGTCGCCTTACGCAGCTCCATCGTTGCAACCGGGCAAGCCTGCCAATCAATCGAGCGGATCTATGTCGCGCGCGACATAGCAGAACCGTTCCTTGCGCATTTGGTCGAAGCAGCAGAAGCGGTCGCGATTACCTATCCCGATCCTGCGCAAGGCCATTTGGGGCCGTTTATCTTCCCGCCGCAAGGCGCGAAGGTACAAGCGCATATTGATGCTGCGGTGGCGAGCGGCGCGCGCGTTCTTACAGGCGGCCAAATCGAGCAGCTTGGCGGCGGTACCTATCTGCGCCCGACCATCCTCACCGATGTCACGCCTGATATGCCGGTGATGCGCGAGGAAACTTTCGGCCCGGTTTTGCCGGTAACGGTTTATGACGATCTTGAGGATGCGGTGCGCCAAGCCAATGATACCGAATACGGGCTTTCCGCCGCTGTGCTTGCAGGCTCTATGGAAGAAGCGGCCAGCATCGGTGCGCGGCTGGAAGCGGGCGCGATCAGCCTGCAGGATGGCGCGATGACCAGCATGGTCGGCGATGCCGCGAATGAATCACGCAAAGGTTCAGGGCTAGGTCCAAGCCGGATGGGCGATAGCGGTCTGCTTCGGTTCCTGCGCCGTCAATCGCTGATCCAGCAAACCGGCGCGGCGCTGACGATCGATGCCTATGCTGAAGGCGCGAGGGGGTAGGGCCGGGTCGATGAGCAACCGAGCTACCATGCATTCAATCATGCCCGCAATGATGGCGCATGAAGGCTGGTGGGACGGCTGGTATCGTCATTATGACAGTGATGGATCGCTGCTTGACCAGCACAAAGTCAAAACCCATTGCGAGTTTCCGGACATGGGCGAATGGCACTATATCCAGCACAATTGGCTGAGCTGGGAAGACGGCCGCGAGGCGGTTTACGAATTCGGCGGTAAGCTTGAGGGCGAGCGAATATTCTGGGGCACAGACCGCTTCTCAGGCTATGGCTGGCAGACAGCGGAAGACACGCTCATGCTGAAGCTCGACCGGCTCGATGAACCGGGCGCATACTATATTGAAATGATCAATATCGCGCCGGATGGGCAAAGCCGCGCGCGCACTTGGCAATGGTTCAAAGATGGAAAACCCTGGAAGCGCACTTTGTGCGATGAATGGAAAATCGAAGGAGAGAACCCATGACGGTCGAACTTCAGCACCCGATGAAAGCGCATGCGACGCCGGAAGAGGTTGCGCGTGGTCGTTTTACTTCCGGCATCCGTAGCCTGATCCTGAACGATCTGGCCGGCGATATGCGTTCTGCATACGAGCGCCGCGCTGCGCCTGCGTTCAAAAAAGAGCATGGGCGCGAGCCGGAAACCAGCCGTGAAGCGCATCAGGCCTTGCGCGGCGATCCGGCGTTCAACATTTACTCCGCCATGCGCGTGCAGGCGCAAAAAATGGTTTGGGCGAGCGTTGCGGACAGTGTCGAGCGCGAAAGCGAGCGGTTGGCAGCAGAAGCGCAAGCGGTAGCCGATCTTGGCGGCGAGCTTGAACTCAACCCTGATCTCGACGTGCCAAAAAACGTCCACGCGATTGACGTGCACTTGATGCCAGGCAGCTACACCCGTGGGGATGACAGCTTGGAGGCAGGGGCTGTCTATGATCGCGGCCTTGCAGTTTTTTCTATGGGTCTGATGGGCGCGAACTTGGACGATATCGGCTTGTCGATGAGCCAGTATATCAAGCTGCGCTATCCTGAGTTTGCGCCGCAGCGCATTCTCGATACCGGTTGCACCATTGGCCACAACACGCTGCCTTGGAAACAGGCCTATCCCGATGCCGAGGTCGTTGCGATTGATGCTGCGCCCGGCCCGCTGGCTTACGGTTCTGCGCGGGCCAAGATGCAAGGCCAGGACGTTGCATTCATGCAGATGTGCGCGGATGATCTCGCATTTGAGGATGAAAGCTTTGACGTCGTGTGGTCCAGCATGTTCCTGCACGAGCTTTCCAAAAAGCAGCGCGCGAAATGCTTTGAAGAAGCCTACCGAGTGCTTAAACCCGGCGGTCTGGTTGTGCATATGGAGCTGCCACCTAATGATCAGATGGGGGCATTTGACGGCTTCTATCTCGATTGGGACAGCTATTATAACAACGAGCCATATTACAAAGGTTTCCGCGACGAACTCCCTCGTGATCTGACCAGTAAGGCAGGCTTTGCCGCAGATGACTACTTCGATTTCGTGGTGCCTTCTGTT
>WTKI01000247.1:0-6110 GCA_011524425.1 Altererythrobacter sp.
CTTTCGATATTGTCGATCATATCCGCTTTGAAACGGATATCTTTTGCAGGTGCCAACTCGAATGACGGTGCTGATTCCACGATTTCCTCACCTGTCTCTAGCGCCCGTCCTTCGGCTTTCCACTTGGCGAGCCCTCCATCAAGGACGCTGACTTGGCTGAGACCACAAGCGCGGCACAGGAACCAAGCACGTGCCGCGCTTTTCACAGCGCTATCGTCGTAAAAGACAATCCGGTTTGCAGGTGAAACGCCAAGCTGTGAGAGCCTTTGCGCCAACTGCTCTGCGCGCGGCAAGGCAGCAGGCACCTCGGAAGTCTCGTCTTGCAAGCTCGCCAGATCGAGAAAACGGGCGCTTGCAATATGGCCGGTCAGAAATTCCGCCTGCGCATCCCGGTTAGCGATAGGCAAATGCAATGTCGCATCCAGCACTACAAGGTCTGCGTCTGCGAGCGCATCTTCAAGCCATTGTGTTGAAACCAGACTGTCCATCGCATGCCGGACTAGCCCGCTGGTAGTGATCCGTCGAGAGGCAGTTGCTTATTCGGCAGCTCAGGCTGTGAGCGGGTGGCCGCGCAAGTGGTCATAGGCACCTGGTGGTCCGTCCAATCTCAGTGGTTGAAGCTTGGTATTGCCGCCCGGAGGCACGCTGCCTAGAACGATATCCAACCGTTTCGCTTCTGCGCCTTCTGCCGCCACTTCCAAGCGAACCAAAGGGACAAAGAAAGGCACACCTTCGCGCCGGATCCCCTGAATCTGGTCAAGCGGCAGTTTCAAGCTAACCTTCTCGCGCTGGGTTTGATGGGGCCCGACCCGATCAACCCCTTCGAGCTTTTGCAGGTTGCCATCGGATTTCGCGCTTGGGTGGTGTGCGCTGGTCAATTCAGCAGATATTCCGATATCTCTGATTGCCCGCTCGCCGCGGTTCTTGATCACGATGTGGCCTGACACCATGACTGCCATCAGGCTGCGGTTGATGCCTTGCACCTCGAATGCAACATCGAAGCGAGGCGGGATGGCAGAGGCGCCAACTTGATCAAGCGCTGCATCGACAACCGGACGTTTGATCGGCGGCGGTGGTGCATTTTCCTTGCGGCGCTTCCACAAGAAAAAACCGCCAAGCACTGCCAGAAGACCCAGCAATCCGCCTAGCACATAGCTCCAGGGAACATCGTTCACTAAGCTGCTGCTCTTTTCTTCCTGGACCTCGGTCTGAACAGGAAGAGAGGAATCAGTTTCGCTCTCTACCGTCGAAGGCAAGGCCGGGAGATCGACCGGATCGCTTTCCGGCATTGCAGTTTGCGGCGCTGGTACAGTTGCAACCGGCGATGGCGGCGGGGATGCTATCGGTGTTGCAACCGGCCTCGGCAGTGTAGCTGACGCAGCTGGCTGCGGCGCTGTTTGCGTTGTAGGTGCAGTAACAGGGGCTTGTGTCGGCACCGGTGACGGGACAGTCGTCGGAATTGGCGTTGGCGTGCTTGTCGGAATGACGCGCGGGCCAACCGGTATTATCCCGCTATCATCGACCGGCCCTTGCGGCTGCGGTGTCCCGGTGGGCGTCGGCTCCGGCAAAGTAAAGTCTTGCGCGCGTTGTTGCGCAGTAAGGCTTGCGGCAAAAGCGGCGAGCGCAAAAAAAGCGGTTAAACGGACGGTGTTACGCATAGCTGGTTAAGCGGTTTTCGAATTTCACAGCGAATCAAGCGCAAGCTCGGCTCACGCGATAGAGTTTGCGCGGTGAATAGGGGTTTAAGCGCGCCAGTCTACCGCCCACTTGCATTGCAGCGCGCTTCACGGCAACAGCGAGGCATGAGCGACACACCTTCAACACAGCATTTGGGCAAGACCAGTGCATTGCCTGCCTCGCCTGAAGAAGCGCGGCTCGATTATGTACCGAACCCGCGGCTGGATACGACCTATCTGGTGCGCTTCGTTTCGCCTGAGTTCACGTCCCTGTGCCCGGTTACGGGCCAACCCGATTTCGCGCATATCGTGATTGACTATGCGCCGGGCAAAACGATTGTAGAATCAAAGAGCTTAAAGCTGTTTCTCGGCTCTTTCCGCAATCATTCCGGTTTTCACGAGGATGTGACGGTCGGTATCGGCCAGCGCTTGAACGCTGAAATGAAGCCGGATTGGCTGCGGATTGGCGGATATTGGTATCCGCGCGGCGGTATCCCGATAGACGTTTTCTGGCAAAGCGGCCCTCCGCCGGAAAGCCTGTGGGTGCCTGACCAAGGCGTTCCGGGTTATCGAGGGCGGGGATAAAAAGAGTGGTGCCGGCTGCAGGAGTCGAACCCGCGGCCTGATGATTACAAATCAACTGCTCTACCAACTGAGCTAAGCCGGCACTCTGTCTCTCAGACCGTGCGGATCATGATATCACGATATCCGTTCGGAAGCGGTCCCCTAGGCGAAAGTTTTTCGCGTCTCAAGACCTCTTGTATGTGAAAAGTAAAAAAGCTCTCAAACTGCAAAACGGTAGAGCGGCCTACAAAGCTCCGAATGTCCACCCTTCAGTCTTCGCAATTTCCGGCGTCAGCCCATCTGGCTGCCAATAGGCTGGGTCACAACCGATCTTGCGCAGCCATGCAGCTGTAACCAGCGCATCGGAGGAATGATCGTCAATCGGGCCTGTGCCAGCGACCGGCGCTGATCCCAATTGAGCGAGAGCCGCGTTCAGCTCTTCAAAGCTTCTGAGTTTGGTTTTCGCTCCGCCAACACCGCCCCCGCGCGCGGCGATACTGGTGTACATTTCGACGACCACCGGCCCGCTGTCAGGCAAGGGATCAATCGGCCAAACGCTGACAGCCCCTTTCAGGCGATGCAGCATGCGCATGCCTGTGAGCGAGGATTTCCCGACTTGTGCGGCGCCAACAAGATTGAAATTGCTGACAGGGCGCACGCCGGCTGCGCGTTGTGCAATTTCTGCCACTCGGAAACGTCCTTCGCGCGTGGTGGCGTTTTCGAGATGAAAACGGTCCCCGATATGTTCTTTAGAATGACGGAAATAGCGCGAGGCTTGCGGATGCGAGACAAAACTGCCGCATTCTAAATGCGGGTCGTCTGCACATATTGTGTCGATCAAAGCCCACAAAGTCTTGGCACTAGGAGGACTTTCATCCCAATCGGGAAAGAATGCTCCGGCGTCTGCAAAGGGCAGGGATATGCCTAAGTCCATGCCCACTAATGTATCGCGGGGTATCTCATCACGCAGGATTGCCAGCACTTCTTCTCGCGCCCATCCGCCCTTGGGCGCATCAACCAGCACTGGGGGTCCGCCTGAAGCATTAGCGAGCGAGAGTGCTATGCCTTTCTGGCGCGCGCCTTTTGCGCCGGACCAGTCAATTGCAAGAAAATGAGTAAACCTGCCAATTCTCACCCGCGTTCTTCTCTCAACCGGTTCCAATAGGCAATGCGCTCTTTCACTTTGCGCTCGAATCCACGCTCGACAGGCTCGTAATAGGTTTGCGGCTCTAACCCCTCCGGCCAATAGTTTGCTCCGGAAAAGCCGTCTTCGGCTTCGTGGTCATAGGCATAGTCCTTGCCATAACCTACGTCTTTCATCAGCTGTGTTGGTGCGTTCAGGATATTGGCGGGCGGCATCAGACTGCCTGTTTCTTTCGCGCTCTTCCATGCCGCTTTTTGTGCAGCATAGGCCGCGTTGGATTTGGGTGCGGTGGCACAATAGAGGCAGGCTTGTGCGATAGCGAGTTCACCTTCAGGCGATCCCAAAAATTCATAAGCATCTTTGGCTGCCAGGCACTGCGTTAATGCTTGCGGATCAGCCAGGCCAATATCTTCACTGGCAAAACGGACGAGCCTGCGCAGCACATAAAGCGGTTCCTCGCCGGCGACCAGCATGCGCGCGAGGTAGTAGATCGCAGCTTGAGGGTCCGAGCCACGCAAGCTCTTATGCAGCGCGCTGATAAGGTTGTAATGACCGTCTCGATCCTTGTCGTAAACGGCCACGCGCCTTTGCAGGAACTGGCCCAGAGCTGCTGGGTCAAGGGCCTCTTGGATTTGCGCGTTGTAGAGCGTCTCTGCTTGATTGAGCAGAAACCGGCCATCGCCATCAGCGCTTGCAATCAGCGCTTGTCGCGCATCGTCAGATAAGGGCAGGGGGCCTTCCAGTTGCTCCGCGCGTGCGAGAAGTTTGTCCAGTGCCGGCGCATCAAGACGATTGAGAATGAGTACCTGGCTACGGCTGAGTAGTGCGGCATTCAATTCAAAGCTGGGGTTTTCGGTTGTTGCACCCACCAGCGTCACTGTCCCGCGCTCTACAAAAGGCAAAAATCCGTCTTGCTGGGCTCTGTTGAAGCGGTGGATCTCATCTACGAACAAGAGCGTGCGTTGCCCTGCTTCAGCCGCCCGGTCTGCTGCTGCGAAAGCTTTCTTCAAATCTGCCACACCGGAGAACACAGCGCTCACAGCTACGAACCGCATGCCGACCGCGTCAGCAAGGAGTCTCGCTGTCGAAGTCTTGCCTGTGCCAGGCGGTCCCCAAAGGATCATGCTGGAAAGCTTGCCCGCTGCTACCATCCGCCCGATCGCTCCGTCTGGTCCGGTCAAATGTTCTTGGCCGATCACATCGCTCAGCAACATCGGGCGCAAACGGTCCGCGAGCGGAGCATCTTCGCGCATCGGTTCGCTAGGCGTTTGAACAGGATCTTCGGGAAACAGGTCAGTCATTGATGGAGCCGTGTAGGCGGTTCGTCGGATAATGCCAATTCAAGTGTATTAGGGGGTTGAAACAGTTACTTTAAGATATATCTTAGACCTATCAAAGATATTCAGGAGTATTGTTATGACTTGGCAGAGATATGGACGTGGAGGTTGGAATAACCTTGGCCCTATGATTGCGATGATGGCTGCATCGGCTGCGAGCGAATGGGATAGCGATGAATTTCGTGCGCGTAAGGGGCGCGGCGGGCATGATGGAAGGCGTCGCCGCAAGCGTCGCGGCCGGATGTTCGGCCAAGGTGAATTGCGCCTCGCTTTGCTTGCGCTTGTGAATGAAGAGCCGCGCCATGGCTACGAATTGATCCGCGCGATCGAAGATATGACAGGCGGCGCTTATGCACCAAGCCCGGGCGCAGTCTATCCAACCTTGCAAATGCTGGAAGAAGAAGGGCTGATCAAACTGGCTAAAGCCAAAGGCAAAGCCATTGATGGTGAAAGCGGCGGGAAAAAGCCGTTTAAGTCGACTAAGGCCGGCAAGGCTGAACTGGAACAACGCGCCGAAGAGGTTGAAGAACTGATGGGCCGTCTGAACGAACATGGCGACCGTGCTGAGCGTGTCCAGCAGAAGTCTCCTGACCTGTTCCGCGCCATGGGCAATCTGGCCAGCGTCCTGAAGAACCGCGCAAAGGCAGGCAAGCTTGATCAGGATACGATCAATGAGATCGTCGATATCATTGATGAAGTTGCCAAACGGATCGAGCGGCTTTGAAAATTCAAGCAAGGCCCTCAAATTAAGAGATCAATTTGCGCCTCAGTTAAAATTGCGATACTTCCCCACTCGGGGGCAGAGGGCATGGCTGGCAAGCCGACCTTTACGAGTGGGGATACGCAATGAAACTGACACCGAAAACGCCGTGGCACTTGTGGGTCGTGGGCGTCCTTAGCCTTCTTTGGAATTTAGGCGGTGTAGTCAGTTACACTTCAACAAAGTTTGGAGTGCTTACGGCGGACCGGTTTCCGGCTGAACAACTGGATTATTATTATAGCTTTCCCGCTTGGGCGACAGCATTCTGGGCGCTTGGCGTTTGGGGGTGCTTTTTGGGTTCCCTTGCTCTGCTTTTGCGGAGCAGGAAAGCAACCTTGTTGTATGTAGTTTCAATAGTCGGCCTGATTGGAACCACCGTCTACCAATGGGGCCTTTCCAGCATGCCTGCATCACTGCAAACAAGCGGACACATGTTGTTTGCTGTAGCCATTTGGCTGATTACCATTGCGCTGTACCTCTACGCGCGCGCCATGAGCGCAAAAAACGTGTTGCGGTAAGACTCAAACGTTTTCTGACATTTCTGCAAGCTTGTCCGCTTCGCGCATTTGCTCGCGCGTATCCAAGAGCCTTAGATAGGTGTCCGCGACCACTCTGTTGATCGCATCCCA
>WTKI01000247.1:6210-9162 GCA_011524425.1 Altererythrobacter sp.
GGCAAAGCTTGCTCAAACCATTTGCGCGCCGGGCCGTCTCCGATCACTAACACGCGGTGTGGAACCTGCTCGCGGCGCAACTGGATTACAGTGTCTGCAAAAGTGTCGAGACCCTTTTCCATCACTAACCGACCAAGAAAGACGATCGCGACCTCGTCATCGGCGATGCCATGGCTGCGCCGCCATTCGAGATCACGTTTGGAAGGATCGAAAACTGTCCGGTCGACACCGCGCGACCAGATAGCGATATCTTCGTGCATTTCCTGCTCAAGCAGCGTGTCGACCATGCTTTGCGAAGGCGCCACCAGCGCATCGCAGCGATGGTAGAAACGGCGCAGGATCGCTTCGATCATAGGCTCTGTAAACCCAAGCCCATAATAGCGCGGATAGGTTTCGAACCGTGTGTGAACGGAGGCAAGCACCGGGGTGTCATGCTTGGTCGCCCAGCGCACCGCTGCATGAGCGGTGGGATCAGGCGAGGACACATGAATGATGTTCGGCGCAAATCGGGCGAGGTCCTTGTGATTGTCTCCGGACAGCCCTGCCGGAAAGCGATATTCAGCACGGGTGGGTATCGCAAAGCTCGGCACGCTAACCAGGTCGCCGGTCGGCTCGAATGCCGGCGTGCCGGTGGTTGGCGCATACACGCGAAGTGACGCACCATGGCGCAGCATATACTCTGCCAAGCGGTTGAGCGCCTGGTTCGCGCCATCGCGGACGTAGTTGTAGTTTCCGCTAAACAGCGCGATGCGCAGCCTGGAAAGATCAGGCGCATTCGCGTCAGAGACAATCGGATCAGTTGCAACGACCATTATTCTTGTCGCCATAAACATGTGTGCGGAGAATGGCGAGAGGAATGGCGTGTTTCCTTCGTCTGATCAATTTGCCCGACTGTCGAAGAAATTCAGTTTCGCATTGACTTGTCGGCGCGCATCATTAGTGCGGCGCGCGGGCCACGCGGTCCCAACGCCGCGCGTGCTCTCTGTAAGGAGAGTCTATATGACTGAACTAAGCGTACCGGCGAGCAAGCCTGCTCGTCCGCATTTCTCTTCCGGTCCCTGCGCAAAGCCGCCGGGCTGGTCCCCTGACAAAATTCAAACCCATTCGCTCGGGCGCTCGCACCGTTCGAAAGTCGGCAAAGCGCGTTTGCAATATTGCATCGATCTGATGCGGGAAGTGTTGCAAGTGCCTGATACGCATCGCATTGGCATCGTGCCCGGTTCTGATACCGGCGCTGTTGAAATGGCGATGTGGACAATGCTCGGCGCACGCCCTGTCACAACGCTGGCTTGGGAAAGCTTTGGCGCGGGCTGGGTTACAGACGCCGTCAAGCAATTGAAGATCGACCCGACAGTGATGGAAGCCCCTTATGGCGAGTTGCCAGATCTTAGCGCTGTGGATTGGTCCAACGACGTCATTTTTACTTGGAACGGCACAACTTCCGGTGTCCGCGTCCCTAACGGTGACTGGATCAGCGAAACCCGTGAAGGGCTCGCTATAGCCGATGCCACGAGTGCAGTATTTGCGCAGGATATCGACTGGGCGAAAGTCGATGTGCTGACCTTCAGCTGGCAGAAAGTTCTAGGCGGCGAAGGCGCACATGGCGTTCTCATTCTAGGACCGCGCGCGGTCGAGCGGCTGGAAAGCTACACGCCAGCCTGGCCGCTTCCTAAGGTGTTCCGCCTAACGAAGGCTGGCAAGCTGATCGAAGGCGTGTTTACTGGTGCGACCATAAACACCCCGTCAATGCTCGCAGTGGAAGATGCGATCTTTGCACTGGAATGGGCGAAGTCAGTAGGCGGACTCGAAGGTATGCAAGCGCGCGCCAACGCCAACGCAGCAGCGCTTGGCACAATCGTGGAAGAACGTGACTGGCTCGGCCATTTGGCAGCAGATCCTGCGACACGTTCCAACACCAGCGTGTGCTTGACTGTCGAAGGAGCGGACACAGACTTTATCAAGAAGTTTGCCGGGCTCTTGGAAGCGCAAGATGCGGCTTACGATATCGCTGGATACCGTGATGCGCCTGCCGGGCTTCGCATTTGGTGCGGCGCGACCGTCGATACAGCCGACATCGAAGCGCTAGGCCCCTGGCTCGACTGGGCTTGGGAAAGCCTCCGATCCTAAGCGTCATCCCGGCGCAAGCTGGGATCTCGTGCAGCCAATTCCTCCCAATTCTGAAAGAGATCCCAGGTCAAGTCTGGGATGACGAGAGATAGAATGACCAAACCCAAAGTACTCATTTCCGACAAGATGGACCCTAATGCTGCGCGCATTTTTGAAGAGCGCGGCTGCGATGTGGACGTCATAACCGGCGAAACCCCTGAAGAGCTGAAAGCGCGTATTGGCGACTATCATGGCCTTGCGATCCGCAGCTCGACCAAGGTTACGCCGGAAATCCTTGATGCGGCGACTAACCTCAAAGTCATTGGCCGTGCCGGTATCGGTGTCGACAATGTCGATATTCCTTACGCGAGCGGCAAAGGTGTCGTTGTGATGAACACGCCGTTTGGCAATTCCATCACCACTGCAGAGCACGCGATCGCGATGATTATGGCGCTTGCCCGACAAATCCCGGACGCGAATGTCCGCACGAAGGCTGGCGAATGGCCGAAGAAAGACTTCATGGGCGTAGAAGTGACCGGCAAGGCGCTGGGCTTAATCGGGGCGGGCAATATCGGCTCTATCGTTGCGAGCCGCGCGCAAGGGCTGCGCATGAAAGTCCTCGCCTATGACCCGTTTCTCACAGAAGAACGCGCGGTTGAGCTTGGCATTGAGAAAGTTGATTTGGACACACTGCTCAGCCGGGCAGACTTTGTTTCGCTGCATACGCCTTTGACGGACCAGACACGCAATATCCTGAACCGGGACCGGTTGGAAAATGCGAAGCCCGGCATCCGCATAGTCAATTGTGCGCGCGGCGGGCTGATCGATGAAGCGGCGCTTAAGGAC
>WTKI01000203.1 GCA_011524425.1 Altererythrobacter sp.
CCGCCGCAATCTGCACAATGCACTTCTGTGCGCGGATAACCGATCTTGTAATCTGTGCTGGTTGCTACAGCGCCGCTGTCAATCGGCTGCCAGAAGCTGGGCCAGCCTGTCCCGCTGTCATACTTGGTCTCGGAAGAATACAGCGCATTGCCACAGCCCGCACAGACGAACGTTCCCTTGCGCTTCTCATCGTTGAGCGGGGAGGTAAAGGGCGGCTCTGTTCCGGCCTGGCGCAGGATGCGGTATTCAGACCGCGTGAGACGTTTGCGCCATTCCTCGTCACTAAGGCTGACAGGAAAGCTTTTGGCGTGCGCAGGGGATGCGCTGCAAGCACTTAACACCGGCAAGGACGCACTCGCCGCTAGCCCTGCAAGCACTGTGCGCCTGCCAAGGATCGTTTGGATAAGGTCTTTCATACCTATGTTATACGTTGGCGAACCGCGAAAGGTTTCAGATCAGCGCGCGGGCAATTGAAAAATCTAGAACTCGGTGACTTCGACTTCCAGCTTGCGGAAGCCGTGTACAAAATTGGCGCGTACGCGCTCAATATCGCCAGCAACATGCACGCGCATACGCCTTTTATGCAGCTCTTCGAGCAAAACACGCAATTGCAGTTCTGCCAGGCGCGCGCCAACGCAGCGGTGAATGCCATAGCCAAAGGCGATGTGGCGGCGGGCGTTCTCGCGTTCAATGTCGAGCTTGTCAGGGTTTTCAAACACCTCTTCATCGCGATTGGCAGAAAGATACCACAGGACAACTTTGTCACCCTGTTTGATCTTCTGCCCGAACACTTCTGCATCTTCCGTGCAAGTCCGCCGCATATGCGCAAGCGGGGTTTGCATCCGCAGGATTTCCTGCACTGCATTGGGAATGAGTTCAGGCTTCTGTTCGAAGAGTTTGCGTTGCTCGGGATTCTTGTCGAGCTGATAAATGATGCCGCTCATGGAATTGCGGGTGGTGTCATTGCCGCCCACAATCAGCAATACCAGATTGCCCATGAATTCTTCCGGCCGCATCTGGTTCATCGCTTCGGAATGGATCATCATGGAAATCAGGTCGTCGCCCGGCTCTTTATCGTGAGTGCGCTCCATCCAAAGCGATTGGAAATAAGCGCCCATCTCATGCAGGATATTCCAGCGCATTTCATCCAATTGCCGAACACTGGCAAGCTCTGTGTCGCCTGACCAATCCGACCAGAAGGTTAGCAGCCGGCGGTCTTCCCATGGGAACCCGAACAGGATGGCGAGCATGCCGGTGGTAAGCTCGATCGAGACTTTATCGACCCAGTCAAACACTTCACCGCGCGGCAATGTATCCAGCAATTCTCCAGTGCGCTGGCGGATCTCGCCTTCCATCTCGGCCATACCGCTCGGTGTGAATTTCGGCGCGACTGTGCGGCGCTGGCCGGTGTGCTGCGGACGGTCCATTGCAATGAACATCGGCATTTCGCGGCGCACAGTGCCGTTTGCGGAGATCTCCTCATCCGTCAGGCGGTTGAGGATCGTGATCCCGCCATACTCCCAGCTCGAAGAGAAGGTTTCCGGCAGCGCTTCGATATGCTGGATCGCTTTATGGCCGACGACCGCCCAATAGGGGCCATAGGGGCTTTCCGGGATGTAATGCAGTGGGCCTGCATCACGCATTTCCTTGAACACGGGATGCCAGGTGTTTTCGAAGTAAATATCGCTTCGGCTCACATCCCATTTATGCGGGTGGCTGTGACGCTCTTCGGGATGCTGCGCGAAGTAATCCTTGAGCGCTTCATAGGCTGTTGGGGACGTCCGGCATTGCGGACGCTGGGGGGCAAGGGTTGCCATTCAATTCTCTCCCGCGGACGCGACTCTCAAGGTCACGAATTCTCACTTGCGGAGCAATGTCCCTCCAATTGACACCAATGTCAATATGGGTTGCCATTGCGAACTTAATTGCAGAACAGAACCAATGCCTTGGGCGGTTAAGCCTGGCTTTGGTTGGGCGTGGTACCGCCTTTGTTACGCAAGCGGTCAAGCCAGCTGCGTTTCACTTTGGCATGACCGCCGCTCCCGGATTTCATCACTCGCTTGCGGAACAGAGTCGAGCCCCATTTGATGAAAAGCGCCACCCACATGGCCTGATAGGCAAAGGCCAGCAAATGCGGCCAGATGAGGTCGCTGCGCGCTGCCATGGCGGTCATGGCAAAGGGCGAACTGAACGGAAACAGGATGGCGATGAGCTCTAGCGGAGTCCATCCACCGACAATCGCGATTTGCGTGAAAAAGAAGATGAACAGCTGCAGCATGGTCACTGGCATGGACAATGTCTGCACTTCGCGCACCGTAGCTGCCAAAGCGCCAATCGCAAGAAAGATAGAGCCGATCAGCAAATAGCCCATCGAGAAATTGATGATGAACAAAAGCACGAATAGCGGCCAGCCAACTCCGGGCTCGGAAAGCCCCATGAGCAATTGTTTGATCCCCCCAAAATCTCCGGCAAATAACAGCACCAGGCCCAGCGCTAGCGCCCACACGGCGATCCCGACCAATGATACTGCTAGCATTGCAAACAGCTTGCCAAAGAACACCGCTTGCATAGGTAATGCCGCTGCTAGGATTTCGATGATCTTGTTGGCTTTCTCCTCCACCAGATTGGACAAGACCATACCGGCCAGCAGCATAGTGAGCAGAAACAGAAGCGTGATAGCGATCTGAGCGGTGTTGCGCCGCTGGCTCTTGGTCTTCGCGCCGCTCACAGTGTTGATTTCCGTTCGCAACGCGGGATAGCTCACATCGGTATCATTGCGCGCCATTGACAGTTGAACAGCAAGGATACCTTGCCATGCATTCACGCGGCGCTGTGTGCCGGTCAGCACAGGCTCTTCCAAGGTGCCCGTCAGAGTTGCGCCTGTTTTGCCGCTGGGGTCAGCCAGCAAAGCATCGATGTCGATGGGTTCAGCGCCTTTGCCCGGGTCATAGATCGTGAAATGCGGGATTGCGTGATAGCCCAGTTCCTTTTCAATGCGGTGGTGCGCATCGAGCAGAAGCTTTATATCCTCGCTCGGCATTTGCAGAGCGATGCGTGTGTCATTGCTGCGTTCAACGGCAGCCGCGCCAATCCCCCCTGATAATGCGAACACAACCGCCGGGAATAGCGGGCCGAGCAAGAAGAATAGAAAACTGCGACTGAACAGGATCGCCAGAAAGTCGCGCCGGGCGATAACCCATGCGGCCTGAATACGCGAAAGCCGCGATTTTTCGGTAGGGTCAATCAAAGCAGATTCGATCATCAGCCCGCCTCCGCCATCCGGTCCGCTTCCATCGCGCGTGCGGCGGCTTCACCGGCAATATGCACAAAGGCATCATGCAGACCTGCGCGTTCAATAGAGAGCGAGAGAATGCCCGCATCGCCTTCAATCAATTGGCGTAGCAAGGGCTCAATGCCGCTTTCAGGAAGCGGGAAAGAGAAGAAATCGCCTTCGCGGCGCGTGTCCTGTGGCAGTGCCTGCATCCAAGCCCCTTCACGGGCGCGGGTCTCCAACCGCACCTGCGCCGGAATGCGATCGCGTGCTGTCTCGACACTCCCGGCATAGGGCACACGCCCGCCGGCAATAATCGCAACCCCTTCGCATAAGCGCTCTGCATGGTGGATCACATGAGTGGAGAAAATCACAGTCACGCCATCTTCTGCAAGCGCGCGGATCATAGTCTCCAGCTTGCCTTGATTGATCGCGTCCAAGCCTGAAAACGGTTCATCCAGCACGACCAGGCGCGGTTGATGGACCAGTGTGCCAAGCAATTGGACGGTTTGCGCCATGCCTTTGGATAGCTGGCGAATGGTGCGTTCTGCCGCATGAGCCAAGTCATGCCGTTCCAGCAATTCACGCCCGCGTTTGCGCCCTTCTTCCAGCGGCAATCCGCGCAGCGCGCCCATGAAGGCAATCGCGTCAATTGCTTTCATCGTCGGATAAAGCCCGCGTTCTTCCGGCAAATACCCGATCAACCGCGCAATATCGTGCGGATGGTCATGGCCGAACACTCGCCGCACCCCTTCATCGGGGTCGATAATGCCGAGCAGCATACGCAAGGTCGTGGTCTTGCCGGCTCCGTTAGGGCCGAGCACGCCATAGATCGCACCTTGGCGCACTTCCAGATCAACGCCATCAACGGCCAGAGTCCCGTCAAAGCGTTTGACCAGCCCGCGCGCTTCAATCGCGAGCGCACGATCATCTGAATCAGGCGAATTGCCTGTCGGGTCGAGTTGGCTTACCGCAGCATCCATTCCGCCCGATTAACCCTGCGGACTAAACGGGAGCAACCCCAAGCGTGGTTAACACCGCACAAACTTTTGACTTTGTGTCAGAGCTGCAAGCGGAAGCAGTGCGGCTGGGCTTTGTCGCTTTTGGCATAACCAAGGCCGACGAAGACCCGTTGCGGCGCGACCGGCTAGAACAATGGTTGGAGGCAGGTCATCACGGCTCCATGGGCTGGATGGAGGATCGCAAGCAAGAACGAGGCGCAGCTCAAGGCCTGTGGCCTCAAGCGAAAAGCGTTATCGCGCTTGGCATGAGTTATGCGCCGGCCAATGATCCGCTTAGCCTCGAAAATCATTCAGAGCGCGCGCGCATTTCAGTCTATGCGCAAGGCAAGGACTATCACGATACAGTCAAAAAGCGTTTGAAGGCGCTCGCGCGGTGGATCATTGCGCAGCACCCCGAGAGCGAACTTAAAGTCTTCGTTGATACTGCTCCTGTCATGGAAAAGCCCTTAGGCGCAGCCGCCGGTCTGGGTTGGCAAGGCAAGCACACCAATCTGGTCAGCAGGCAGCATGGCAGCTGGCTGTTTCTGGGAGCGATTTACACGACATTGGAACTGGCGCCTCACGAGCCGCATCCCGATCGCTGCGGCTCGTGCAATGCCTGTCAGACCGCGTGCCCGACCGATGCATTTCCCGCGCCTTACCAGCTCGATGCGCGCCGCTGCATTTCCTATCTCACGATTGAGCATAAAGGGCCGGTCGACGAAGCTTTACGCGAAGGCATCGGCAACCGGATCTATGGCTGCGATGATTGCCTAGCAGTGTGCCCTTGGAACAAATTTGCTGAAACTGCGGCCAAGCATAAGGACTTTCTGCCAAGGGCAGAGCTGACAGCACCTAAGCTCTCGCATTTGCTGGCCTTGGATGATCAAGGGTTTCGTGCGCTGTTTTCCGGCTCTCCCATTAAACGCATTGGCCGCAACCGCTTTATCCGCAATTGCCTGTATGCCGCTGGCAATAGCGGGGACAAAGGTCTGCGCGGCTGTGTTGCAGAATTGACCAGCGATCCTGATCCGGTGGTCGCGGATGCGGCAAGCTGGGCGCTGGCGCGCCTCGATGCCTAACTCGCCGCTGGCCTATTCTCGAGAATAGATAAGCTCTTTCAAAGGGACTTCAGTGTCCGCCAGAATATCAGGATCCAGTTCTTGCGGTCCGCTCTCCAAGAGCTTGCGACCCTGGACATAGTCTTTGACTGTATTGACGCAGTCAAACGCAATCGGGCGCCCTTCTTTCAAATAGATCAACGTGAATTTGCGTGTCGCAGGATCACCGCGCAAAACCGTCTGGTCATGATCCAGGCTAAGGCCGGCAGTTTGCAATTTAAGATCATACTGGTTGGACCAGAACCAGGGCAGCGCGTGATAGGGCTGTTTGTCGCCCGTGATCGCGCGCGCGACAGTGTTGGCCATGTCATTGGCATTCTGAACGGATTCCAGCCGGATAACCGCTCTGTCCGCAAAATCGTTCACATGCGCTGCGCAGTCGCCGATTGCATAGATATCGTCTAACGTGGTGCGGCAGAATTCATCGACATCGACGCCGTTTGAACCCGCAGCTCCTGCTGCGATCAACGGACCTACACTGGGCACGATCCCAATGCCTACGATCACCATGTCACAGGCAATCGAACTGCCATCTGCGAGAGCAACTGACGTCACAAAACCGTCTGAACCTTCCAGGGCTTCGACTTGCGTTTCCAGCCGAATGTCCACGCCGTGGCCGCGATGCTCGGCTTCGTAAAAACGGCTGAGCTCTTCACCGGCAACGCGCGCAAGGACGCGGGGCAAAGCTTCTAGCAAGGCCACATCGCAATCAAGCTTGCGCAGCACAGCGGCTGCTTCCAGTCCAATATAGCCGCCGCCAATGACCACAACTTTCTTCGGCCCGCTATCCAGGGCCTGCATGATCGCATCGACATCACGCCGGTTGCGTACGCAATGTACGCCTTTGAGATTGGCGCCCGGGCATGACAAACGCCGCGCATCGCCGCCGCCAGCCCAGATCAGCTTGCGATAACCCACGCGGCTTCCATCAGACAGCACCACGGCATGACCCAGCCAATCAATTTCTGCCACGGGAGAGCTGAGCCGCACTTCGATATCTTTATCTGCCCAGAATTTTTCGGGCCGAATGAGAATGCGTTCGAACGGCTTGTCGCCAGCGAGATATTCTTTGGACAGCGGGGGGCGTTCATACGGATATTCGCTTTCGCGGCCCAGCATGATGATCGAGCCTTCGTGACCCTGCTGGCGCAATGCGATCGCGGCTTGCGCGCCGCCGTGCCCTGTCCCCACGATTACTATATCAGCGTGATCCATGGGCGCCTGCGTCTCTCGAAACGCGCGCTAGGTCAAGCCCCGCAAATGTGAGGGGAGCCATCCTTCGCGTTCTTAGCGCTCCAGCAAATTGCGTGCGCGGCTTGCGATCTGCGCCAGCGCAACCGGAGAAACAGGCGATTGATCCTGGGCCCGCGCAATGGTGGAGCGGAACTGGTCGATCGCGTCCCTGTTTTGCGAAGCCCATTGTTCAACAGCAGCTTGCGGATTGCTCTTTGCCGATCGCTTGCGCAACAAGCGATGCAGAAACTCCAGCCGCATCTGCTGGAATTCACGCGCAAGTCCGCTCACAAGCGGCCGTTCCCACACATCAGACGGGTTCATGAGCGCCGCTGTGCTTTGCGCCCAGCCCAGCCCCAACTTCTCGCCCAAATCCGTGAAAGCGCGGGTCAGGTCTTCCGGGTTTATGCCGGTCTGGAAAGCCAATTGTGCGAGACCTGTGGCACCGTCCATATCGAACAGCGTGGCGACGGCTTTAGCAAGCTTTTCCGGTGCGCCTGCATCACGCAAATTCGCGCAAAGCGCAGCCGACTGCTTGCGTGAAGCGCTGGCAATCAAGCGATCGGTGGCGCCTGACAGAGTGCCAATCCCATCGCCTAGATCCTTCGCAAGCTGCTCAATCTCGATCTTGCCGCCAGTTGTCCTTAGTACGTCCGACATGAGATTGGCGGTTGCTGCGGCTAGCCGGTCCAGCAATTCCAGCCGTGCTGATTCTGGCATTTCCTGGTCTTCAATCGCAGCCCATAGCTTGGGCAAAGCAAACAGGGTTTCAACAGCGACAAAGCTGGCTGCAACTTGCGAAAGGTCAGCGCCTTCTTCTTCCGCAAGCTCGAACGGGTGAATGATGCCCAGCCGGTTGATGATGCGGTTTGCAAGCTTGGTCGCAACAATTTCAGCACGCAATTGGTGAGCGGTAATGGGTTTGCGGAAATCCTTGCGCATTTGTGCAGGGAAGCTGTCGATCAATGTCGATTGCAGCGTTTCAGCAGCCGGCAAAGCGCTTGCTTCTATGGCGTCCTGCAAAACGAGTTTGGTCGATGACAACAGAACTGCAAGTTCTGAGCGTGTCAGCCCTTGCCCGTCTGCTGCCCGGCGGCTTAGGCTTTGATTGTCAGCCAGACCTTCTGTCCTGCGATCCAATGCGCCGCGCTGCTCAAGCGTCTCGATCAGCTGGATTTGGGCATCCATAGCCCTTGCGCCGCTTGCTTCTGCCACAGAGAGCGCCAGCGCTTGCAAACGATTGTCTTCCAGCACGATGGCAGCGACGTCGTCTGTCATGTCTTCCAGCAAAGCGATGCGGCGCTTTTCTGAGAGCATGCCTGCGCGTTTTGCGTCAGCCAGCGCAATCTTGATGTTCACTTCATTGTCTGAGCAATCCACGCCAGCCGAATTATCGATGAAATCCGTATTGCAGCGCCCACCATTCAGGCCAAATTCGATCCGTCCGGCCTGCGTAATGCCGAGGTTCGCGCCTTCACCGATGGCCTTTGCACGCAAGTCCTTCGCATCGACGCGCAAAGCGTCATTGCCAGGGTCGCCCACGCTCGCATTGTTTTCTGTAGAGGCTTTGATGTAAGTGCCGATCCCGCCGAACCAGATCAAGTCGACCGGGCTTTTCAAGACTGCGCTGATCAGCGCTTCCGGCTCCCATTTGGCTTGTTCTACGCCCAATGCCTTTTGCGCAGGTTTGGACAGAGTAATGGTCTTGGCATCGCGTGCAAAAACGCCCCCGCCTTTTGAAATCAGGCGCTTGTTGTAATCGGCCCAGCTTGAGCCATTAAGGCCGAACATCCGCTTGCGCTCTTTCCAGCTCTTGGCAGGATCCGGGCTGGGATCGATAAAGATGTGGCGATGGTCGAATGCGGCAACCAGCTTGATCGCTTTGGACAACAGCATGCCGTTGCCAAACACATCGCCGGACATATCCCCGCAGCCCGCAACGCTGATGCTGTCTTTCTGGACGTCAATTCCTTGCTCAAGGAAATGGCGCTGGACGCTGACCCAAGCGCCGCGCGCGGTAATGCCCATCGCCTTGTGGTCATATCCGTTGGACCCACCGCTTGCAAAAGCATCGCCAAGCCAGAATCCGGCCTTTTCCGCGATACCATTGGCAATGTCAGAGAAACGCGCTGTGCCTTTATCAGCTGCAACCACGAAATACGGATCTTCGCCATCGCGAATAACCACTTTCTCCGGATGCTTCACGCGATTGCCCGCCAGATTATCTGTCACAGACAAAAGCGTGCGGATGAAGATTTCATAACTCGCCTGACCTTCAGCGGCCCAGCCAGCGCGGTCGCGCGCGGGTGATGGCAATTGCTTGGGATAAAAGCCTCCCTTTGCTCCTGTCGGAACGATCACCGCGTTTTTCACGCGTTGCGCTTTCATCAGGCCCAGGATCTCTGTGCGGAAATCGTCGCGCCGGTCAGACCAGCGCAAGCCGCCGCGCGCAATCGGCCCGGCACGCAAGTGAATGCCTTCGGCCCTTCGCGAAT
>WTKI01000288.1:0-2064 GCA_011524425.1 Altererythrobacter sp.
GTCTATTTCGGCTCTGCCTTGAAGCAGTTCGGGGTTGAAGAAGTTATAGAAGCGATCGCGAAATTCGCGCCGGCTCCGCGCCCTCAGCCTTCAGCAGCAGGCGAGATCTCCCCTGATCGCGATGAAGTCACCGGCTTTATCTTCAAAGTGCAAGCGAACATGGATCCCAATCACCGGGACCGCATCGCGTTCATGCGGCAGGTCTCCGGCACGTTCAAACGCGGCATGAAGCTGACGCCCTCCGGTCTCGGCAAACCCATCGCAGTGCATTCCCCGATCCTGTTCTTTGCGCAAGATCGCGAAATCGCCGACACAGCTGAAGCGGGCGACATTATCGGCATTCCCAACCACGGCACTTTGCGGGTGGGCGATACGCTGTCCGAAAAGAACGAAGTCCGCTTTACAGGCCTGCCCAACTTTGCGCCTGAGATCTTGCGGCGCGTGCAGCTGAGAGACCCGACGAAGACCAAGCAGCTCAGAAAGGCGCTTGACGATTTGTCGGAAGAAGGTGTGCTGCAAGTCTTCTACCCGGAAATCGGCGCGCAATGGATTGTCGGTGTGGTCGGCCAGCTCCAGTTGGATGTGCTGATCAGCCGCCTGTCTGCTGAATACAAAGTGGAAGCCGCGCTGGAAGCGGCACCTTTTGCGACCGCGCGTTGGGTGAAAGGCGACGGGCAAGCGTTGAAGAGCTTTGAAGAATTCAACCGCGCGAACCTAGCGAAAGATCGCGACGGGGATCTGGTGTTTATGGCGAAAAGCCCGTGGGACGTGAACTATCAGGCCGAGAACAATCCCGAGCTTACTTTCTCTGCGACGAAAGAGCGTTAGCGCGACGCGAGGCTTGCAGCGCGCGCGGCTTACCGGCATGGCATCGCTATGAATGTTAGCGGCCCCACCAAGCAGACCTTTATCAGCCAGCGTTTGAAGCTGAGCTATCTCGATTGGGCAGAAACGGCGGAGGATCGCCAAAAGCCGCCGCTTATCCTCGTCCATGGCGGGCGCGACCATGCGCGCAGCTGGGACTGGACTGCTGAGGTCCTGCGCAAGGATTGGCACGTTGTGGCTTTCGACCATCGCGGTCACGGGGACAGCGAATGGGTGTCTGACGGCAATTACCGCGCGAACGACATGGTCTATGACCTCGCGCAGCTGGTCCATCAGCTGGGCGTTGGACCGGTCACTATTGTCAGCCATTCGATGGGCGGGAATGTGGCTTTGCGCTATGCTGGCGTGTTTCCCGAGATGGTGAAGAAGATCGTCGCTATAGAAGGGCTGGGTCGCAGCCCTGAGAATCTGGCGGAGCTTCGCGCAACACCTTATCCTGAACGCTTTGCAGAATGGATCGGTAAGAAACGGTCCGCTTCAGGCCGCACGCCGCGCAAGTACAAGAGCATAGAAGATGCCTTTGCGCGGATGATCGAGGAAAACTCCTACCTCACCCAAGATCAGGCCCGGCACCTGACGATCCACGGCGTCAACCGCAACGAGGATGGAACATATAGCTGGAAGTTTGATCCGCATCTCAATGTCTGGGGAGTTGAAGACATTGCCGATGAATTCATCCAGCAAATCTGGGGCGCGATAACTGCGCCCACCTTGCTGCTTTATGGCGCGGACAGCTGGGCCTCCAATCCGGCAAAGGATGGACGCATCAAGCACTTCAATACTGCGCAAGTGATCGAGTTTGAGAATGCCGGCCATTGGCTGCATCACGACCAGTTCGATCGCTTTATAAGTGTGCTGCGCGACTTCCTGTAACGAAAGGCTCTTACAATGGCTGACTTCTTTGATACGCTTAGTGACAAGCATGTCGAGATGATTGCCAAGCAGCCGGTGTTTTTCGTCGCGACCGCAGCGGCTGATGCGCGGATCAATCTCAGCCCCAAGGGCTATGATGCCTTTCGCGTGCTGTCTCCGACACAAGTGGCCTATCTCGACCTAGGCGGTTCCGGCAATGAGACCCACGCGCATCTCGCCGCAGACGGGCGCATTACGATCATGTTCTGCAATTTTGACCGGCCCGCTTTGATCTTGCGTATCTATGGCAAGGGCCGTCCGGTCTTG
>WTKI01000288.1:2164-9048 GCA_011524425.1 Altererythrobacter sp.
TTTTGACCGGCCCGCTTTGATCTTGCGTATCTATGGCAAGGGCCGTCCGGTCTTGCCTCAGGATGATGAATGGGAGGGCTTAGCCAGCCATTTCACTTTGCTTCCTGGCACTCGTCAGATCTTCGTCATCGACATCGAGAGCGTTCAAACCAGCTGCGGCTGGGGCGTGCCGTTTATGGAGTTCAGCGAAGAGCGCATGACCTTGCAAAAGGCGCATAAACAATCTGATCCGGCGGAATGGCAAGCAAAGGTAGCGAAACGCGATCGAAGCATTGACGGCCTTCCTACCAGAGCGACAGACCGGTATATTTCCGGCGATTGACCCCCGAAAACCTGCTGAACACCCTCGGTTACAGAGGCGCGCTCGCTGCTAAGTGCTTGCTAAGTGACTCTTTTGTCTAGCGAGTTAACGGTTCAGCAATTTTTCTGCCTAAAATTTGATCACCCGCCTATAATTTGTGCAGTAAGATTGCGCAGCCTATCGTCAACTTTTCGTTAACTTCTGGATTCCCCTAGGTTTATCCAAGTTGGCACACCTCTTGCTGATAGAAATCCGCCGGGGGTCGCCCGGAGACTAATAAGGGGGCACGGATGAAGTTCATCATAGCCATTATTAAACCGTTCAAGCTTGACGACGTCCGCGAAGCCCTGGGTGGCATCGGCGTTGCAGGCATGACCGTGTCGGAAGTTAAAGGTTTTGGTCGCCAAAAAGGCCAGACTGAGATTTATCGCGGCGCGGAATATTCCACCAATATGCTGCCGAAGGTGAAGATCGAAGTCGCTGTGAGCGATGACATCGCCGCACAGGTCGTTGAGACCATTCAGCAGACCGCCAGCACGGATGCCATCGGCGATGGCAAGATCTTCGTGCTCGACCTCGCCACTGCAACCCGCATTCGCACAGGCGAATCCGGCGAAACTGCGCTGTGATGAAGGGGACTTCACTGATGAACCGCAAAACTCTTTCCTATGCTGCGATGGCCACTGGTCTCGCGGCTCTTGCGCAGCCGGCTTTCGCTGCTGCGCCTGTCGCTGAAGCGGTAGAGGCCGTTGCAGAAGTTGCAGAGGCCGCCGCGCCTGCTGCTGACGCTGTTTCGCCCGGCACTGCTTACATTTTCAACACGCTGCTGTTCCTGATCGGCGGCTTCCTGGTAATGTGGATGGCCGCTGGCTTTGCCATGCTGGAAGCAGGCCTTGTCCGCGCGAAGAACACGTCAACACAGTGTATCAAGAATATCGGCCTCTATTCGATTGCAGGCCTGATGTTCTGGCTGATCGGTTATTCCATTGCCTATCCAGGCTTTGCCGAAGGTTCACTGGGCCTGTTTGGCATCGGTGACTTCCCTTATGGGATGCAAGGCGTCGGCGAAGCTGACACAGATACCGGTTACTCGGTTGCATCTGACTGGTTCTTCCAGATGGTGTTCTGTGCAACGACAGCTTCAATCGTTTCCGGCACAGTGGCAGAGCGCGTGAAGATCGTACCGTTCTTCCTGTTCGTTGTTGTCCTGTGCGGCTTCATCTACCCGACTGTTGTCAGCTGGGAATGGGGCGGTGGCTACCTTGACAGCCAATGGGGCTTCTCTGACTTCGCTGGTTCAACGCTGGTTCACTCAACTGGTGGCTGGGCAGCACTTGTCGGCGCTCTCATCATTGGACCACGTCTCGGCCGCTACGGCGCGGACGGCAAAGTCAACGTCTTCCCAGGCGCGAACATTCCGCTCGCAACTCTGGGTACGTTTATCCTTTGGCTCGGCTGGTTCGGCTTTAACGGCGCATCGCAGCTTGCGATGGGCACTGTGGGCGATGTTTCAGATGTTTCTAAGATCTTCGTGAACACCAACATGGCAGCTGCTGCCGGTGTTGTAGTGGCGATCGTTGCTACGCTGATCCGTTACAAGAAAGCTGATGTCACCATGGCGCTGAACGGCGCGCTGGCTGGCCTGGTTGCTATTACCGCTGAACCGCTTGCACCGACTGTAGGTCAAGCGATCATCATCGGCGGTATCGGCGGCTTGCTCCCAGTGATCTTCGTTCCGATCCTCGACAAGCTGAAAATCGACGATGTTGTTGGCGCGATCCCTGTCCACTTGGTGGCGGGTATATGGGGCACAATGATTGTGCCTTGGACTGGCGATGCGACCTATGGTGGTCAGTTCGTCGGTGTCGCTTTGACAGCCGTTTTCGTCAGCATCGCCAGTGCGATTGTCTGGTTCGTTCTCAAAGTCACCATTGGTGTCCGTCCGAGCGAAGAAGACGAAATGGCAGGTCTCGACCATGCGGAAATCGGGGTAGAAGCCTACCCGGAATTCGCACGGACCTAACTCAACCAGTTTGGCGGGGCGAGACTTCTTCTCCTCTCCCCTTGCCCCGCCTCACCTCGTTCCTCCTGCGAACGAACACCTGGAACGGGCCGGAGCTTTCAAAGCTTCGGCCCCTTTTTTATGCGGGCTTGTGATCAGTGGTCGTTGGCCGCTTGCTAAGGTGACCTCAGCCGCACCAATCGTTGCGTGCCCAAGGTTCCTCGCCCTCAGCAAGGCCCGAGCCGACCATGTAATCCGCCAGCCTTTCGTCGCGGCCATCCCCATGCAGGCGGCGCACTTCGCGCAGCTCTCTGCCATAGGTGTCGCGGGGAGGGTTTGAACCGCCATCCCATTCAAACGGGCCTCGATTGAGCCATTCTTGCAATGCACGCTCTGCCAATATCGCCTGCGCGCTTTCCGCCTCGCAGCGCCCCGCAGTTTCAGGCGCGTCGAAGCCAGTGAGCCGGATGCGGCGAGCGTTAGCGCCAAAGCCGATCGTGACCGTGTCACCGTCAGAAACGCAATGATGCGGACGTCCGCGCTCTCCGCACATGCCAAAAGGCGCGCCGACTTTCACCCAGTCGTCAGGTTCGAGAAGAGGCTTAGCTGCATACCAAATGCCGATCACGCCCAGGGCGAGCACGGGCGTGCTCCAGCGCGACCACTGCGCCCAGAGCCGCCGGCTTCGCCGCCCGCGTTTGAGGTTGGAACGTTTGGCTGTCACGGCGTGGCCTTGCCCGATCGGGCCAGACCTGCCAATCCTTGCGCGGAGCGGTGCGCACAGGTCTGTGCGCAGGCAAGTTGGCTCAAGGTGGGGGAAGACAATGGCAGGACGCGCGCGTTCGATTGAAGAGTTCGTTGCGAATTTGGGGACGGCGGCAGAGCCGAGCGCTGGATACGTGCCCTATGCAGAGCAGCCTGGCGACGTCTTCATAACCAGCTGGGCCAAAAGCGGCACCACAATGATGCAACAGATGTTTCATCAACTACGCACCGGCGGAGATATGGACTTTGATGACATCAGCCGGGTGACCCCTTGGGAAGACACGGCCCCAATGCTTGGGTTCGATATGACTGCGGCGCAGAAGGCGAGTCCGCGCGGCTTCAAGTCGCATCGGGAGTATGAGCGCCTGCCTGCCGGGATGCGCTACATTGTCTCTCTGCGCGATCCCAAAGAGACTTATGTTTCCTTTTTTCGCTTCATGAATGGCTGGCATATCGAACCGGGCACTGTGGGCCTTGAGCAATTCTTGCCCATTTGGATGAGTGGCGGCCCGGGCGGCTGCGACTATTTCACGCATTTGCTCAGTTGGTATGCGAGGCGCAAGGAACAGGACACGCTGCTGTTCTCCTATCGTTGGGCCGTTAAGAACAAGCGCGCGATGATCGAACGCATGGCCGTATTCCTTGGTATTGAGCTGACACAGGAACTCGCTGACCTCGTCGATCATCACACAACGCGCTCTTTCATGGTCGAGCATATGGACAAGTTTGACGACGTGATGGTGGCCAAGGCTTTGGAGGAAAAGGCAGGCGTTCCGGCCGACTCCGATTCAACCAAAGTACAAGCGCAAGGCAGCGATGCCAAAGCGGTCCCCGAAGAAATAGCGGTGCAAATTGACGCCATGTGGGCGGAACGAGTTCTGCCGGTCACCGGCCATCATGACTTTGCTTCACTTGCAGAAGAAGTTGATCTCTAGCTCTTCTCTTTCCACTCAGGCCATCACCCGCTAAGCGCCTTTGTGCGTCAGCAGTCAGGATTGTACCGCCATGAGCGAAAACGAAGAGAAAAAGACGACTTTGGCTAAGGCAGAAGTGCTGATTGAAGCGCTGCCTTACTTCCAGCGTTATGCGGGCCGCACCTTCGTTGTGAAATATGGCGGACATGCGATGGGCAATGCCGAAGCCGCACGCGGCTTTGCCGAAGATATCGTGCTGCTCAAAGCAGTGGGGATTAATCCGGTGGTGGTCCATGGCGGCGGGCCGCAGATCGGCGCAATGCTAGAAAAGCTGGGCGTTGAAAGCACATTCGTCGATGGGCTGCGCGTGACCGATGCAGCCACTGCCGAAGTCGCAGAAATGGTTTTGTCGGGCGCTATAAACAAGCAGCTTGTCAGCTGGATCGCCAATGCAGGCGGCAAAGCGATCGGCATTTCCGGCAAGGATGGCGGGCTTGTCACCGCCACCAAGGCCGAACGCACAACCCGCGATCCGGAAAGCAATATCGAAAAGGCAGTGGACCTTGGCTTTGTTGGCGAGCCAACCACTGTCGATACAGCTGTAATCGATACAGCTGTGGCTTCGGGGATGATCCCGATTATCGCGCCAATTGCCGCAGGCGAAGATGGCGCAACATACAATATCAATGCGGACACTATGGCAGGTGCGATTGCTTCTGCGTTAGGTGCGGCAAGGCTGTTTCTACTCACCGACGTTGCAGGCGTTCTCAGCAAGGACGGCGCTTTGCTGACGGACCTTACCCCCGCTGACATCGCGAAGCTCAAAGATGATGGCACCATTTCCGGCGGGATGATCCCCAAGCTGGAAACCTGCGTATCCGCGGTCGAAGCAGGCTGCGAAGCGGCGGTTGTACTCGATGGCCGCGTGGGTCACGCAATGTTACTGGAATTCTTCACAGCTCGCGGGGCTGGCACGCTCATTCGTAAGGGCTAGCCCTTGCGGTTATCATCAGCGCGTATTAGCTGTGTAATACGCTCACGCAATTAAAGAGAAGCTCATGTCGGGTCTAGACGCGTTAATTCAGATTATCGGATTGCTTACCAATGTGCTGGTGATGCTGATCATCATCCAGTTCATCATCGGGCTGTTATTCGCCTTCAATGTCGTCAATCAATCGAATGACTTCCTCATGGCGTTCTACAATTCGATCAACCGTTTGCTCGATCCGGTTCTTCGGCCCATTCGCAACATGATGCCGAACACCGGCGCGATCGACTTTTCACCGCTTGTCCTGATCATCATCTTGCAAGTCATCATGATCATTCTGTCGAGCATTGCCTACTAATGACTGCGACCCGCATTGACGGAAAGGCTTTTGCCGCTGCCCTGCGCGAGCGCGTTGGCGGTTATGCTGCAAGCTTCGAGGAAGCTGCCGGGCGCAAAGCTGGCCTGGCCGTTGTGCTGGTCGGCGATGATCCTGCGAGCCAGGTCTATGTCGGGAGCAAAGGCAAAGCGACTGTAGCAGCCAATATGGCGAGCTTTGAGCATCGCTTGCCCGATGAGACGACCTCTCAAGAATTGCTCGCGCTGGTCGAGCAACTCAATCAGGATGAGAGCGTCGACGGTATTCTCGTGCAGCTTCCTTTGCCGTCACATTTGGATGAACAGTCGATCATATCCGCGATCAGCCCGGACAAGGACGTCGATGGCTTCCATGTCATCAATGCAGGTCGTTTGTCGGTTGGCCAATCCGGCTTCGTTCCTTGCACGCCGCTTGGTTGTATGATGCTGCTGACAGATCGTTTGGGCGATCTGTCCGGTCTTGAAGCTGTGGTTATTGGCCGCTCCAACATTGTTGGCAAGCCGATGGCGCAGCTGTTGCTGGATGCCAACGCTACCGTCACTATCGCGCATAGCCGGACCAAAGATTTGCCCGGCGTGGTTAAGCGTGCAGACATTGTGGTTGCGGCAGTAGGCCGGGCTGAAATGGTCAAAGCTGAATGGCTGAAAGAAGGCGCAACTGTGATCGATGTAGGCATCAACCGCTTGCCGCCAGAGCCAGGCAAAGAGAAAGGCAGGCTGGTGGGCGATGTGGCGTTCAACGAGGCCAGCGAAGTCGCTGCTGCGATCACACCGGTTCCGGGCGGCGTCGGTCCGATGACCATCGCGGTCCTGCTGCGCAATACACTGGTTGCAGCACACCGTAACGCTGGGCTTACGGCGCCGGAGGATTTGTGAAACGTCTGGCGCTGATCTGCACACTGGCTGCCGTTCTTGCCTCGTGCGGATCGCAGCGCCCGCGTATCCCAGAGCAAGTGATCAACCGCGCGCTTGCCAATGCCCCTGGCGCAGCGCAGCCGAGCGCTATCGTTAAAACCGAGCTGGAATTTGTCCGCGCTGTGCGCGAGCGCGGCCAATGGACCGCCGCTGCGGAATTTGCCGCACCTAATGCGCAGATCCATGGCCGCAATGGCCTTGTTCCTGCCAGCGCATTGTTTGCCCAGCTCAAAGACCCTGAGGTTCCCAATCAATGGGAGCCCCGCACCGTCTGGATGAGCTGCGATGGCGCCTTGGCGGTTAGCGCAGGGCGCTACACCGATGCTGAGGGGCTGGTTGGTAATTATGTGACTGTGTGGGAGCGGCAAAGCGATCGCTCTTACAAATGGACTTATGATTTGGCTGGGCCGGATATCCCGCAGCCTCCGGCGCCAGAGCCTATCCCTGACCTTGGCCCTGAAGACATCGTTGTGACGCGGCTGGATTCCATCAAAGGGCTGGTCGCGCATTGCCCGCGCAGGGGTGAGAGCGTGCCGGCTGTTCCTGCCGTCACAGTAACCGATGATGCCTCGCAAGGCGGCAAGATGGCGCGCGATGGCACTTTGCGCTGGCGTTGGGAACACG
>WTKI01000263.1 GCA_011524425.1 Altererythrobacter sp.
ATTCTGGGATCGCCAGAACTCCTGGAATCCGGCCACCACAGCGACGCTGCAAATCTGCAAGGGGTCCGTCCGCCGAAAGCAACCAACCTTCGCTGTCAGTCACTCCGCGCGAGGCCAATAGAGTATTCCCCGTAGCCATCAGGCTTGCCTTGCCCCATGACTAGCGCCTCGTGCAGAACCCAGCATAGCCATGGCCTGCCGTTCAGTCAGATCTGCGAACCCTTCTGGTAAGGCAATATCCGCGTGCATCAACGATATTTGCCGAGCCACTTCTGTAGGCTTCACGCCAGCGGCACGCAGTGTCAGAGCCAATCTTGCCACTTGGCCTTCATGACACGCTAAGACCGCAAGCTCTCTGGGTTGCCGGGTTGTGCTAGCGATTGCGCTTGCAAACAGAGAAATTCCCGCATGATCAATTATGAGAGCAGCGTGGACCGCGCCTTTCAGGCCGCCGGTTAATCGACTGAGCAGTCCGAGGCGGCTTTGCCCTTCGTCATGCTTTTCTCGCATGGCAGCTTCTGCCTTGCTCAGAACTTCTGGCGGGCAGCCACTTCCAAATCTGCGCCAAATGGACAGGACCTGATGAAACAGCTCGCTTGGCAATTCACTCAAAGGCAAGTTCATGCGGCGCTGCGCTTGCATAAACCGCGCTTGCGCAGACATGGTTGCCATGGCCAGTTCCGCTGTCTCTTCGTTCTCAGACGCAATCAATTCCTGCAAGAGAGGTGAGAGCACAGGATCCACCCCCGCGCTTTCTTCAAGCAAGTTTGCAAAATAGGCTTCGACAGCAAGCGCATAAGCGTGGCTGAGCATGATCGTCGAAGAAACGAGCCGTTGGCTAAGTGCATCAACATCTTCCGGGGCTACATGCCCGCTTAAAGCGCTATCACCTTCCGCCATAAGTCTGGCCTGTAACATTTGCTCAGCCACATGCCCGAGCATTCCGCGCATCTGTGCCACGATCGCATCGCTCACCAATGATTGACCAGTCCCGGCAAGCAAATGGGTTAGAACAGGCGCCACTCCGGCAAGCGCAACATCACCCCGCACCAACTCCTGGCGCAAGAGTGTCTCTAGATCGCTCGACCCGCTCACTGAAGAGGCATCATAGTTCATTGTGCGTGCCATAGCGCACTATGGTTAAACCAGCGTTAGCCGCTTGGACGCTTCGGAAATTAGCACAAAAACAAGCAGTAACAGGATGATCAACGGAAATTGTGCGGGAATGACGCTAATGCCCGCCAAAAGCGCAAGAATTACCGCAAAACTCGTTCTGTCGCGCCAAAATTGTGCGATTTTGTCTGGCGAAAGCGGCGCTGCCAGCCTCCATAGTCCAACAAGAAGAGCTGGCTCAAAAACTGCATTAAGCACGGGCGCTGGCCAATTTTGGACAGCTAGTACCGAAATGATAGAAATATCCGTTATTGCATTGATCCCAATAGACAATTGCCGCTTTATCAATTTCCCATGCAACCGCGCCTTCATAGTACGCAGCGCTTGAGCTACAGAAACACAAAAGCTTCCTAGAGCAACCAAGATCAATGCAAGAGGAAGATAATTGTACAAAGATGCGGCCGACCCAACTCCAAACAGAAGCAAACCAGATATCAGAGCAATCATCGGACCATTGTTTAGGTTTTGCGGGGCAAGCCTGCGCGCGGTCATCGAAGCCAATCGCTCGCCGGGCCCTACCCAACTGATATGGCTTGCGCTGTTATCGAGCAGGGATCGCTCACGCTCAGCCAGGTCGCCATCGCTGCGTGCAAGAAGTATCTCTCCGGTCGTTAAATGCAGTTGATCGATCTCCACCACAGGCGTGCCAGCTTGCAAAGCCATCCGCAGCAATAGGGATATTGTATCCCCATCAGCTGGCATATCAGCCAGCTGTTCCCCGACGCTTCCTCTTGCAACAATGATCCCGCCCCATGCGCGCTCGGGATCGATGCGTTCAAATCCCTTTTCAACGCCGGGGTAGTCTGGAACGGTTGCTACGCCCCTGCGCTCGGCAAAATGCCTGAGAGCAAGTGCTGGATCCATCAACAATCCATCGCCAATAACAACAATATCTTGATCGGCGGTCACTTTGCCCAACAGATGGCGTGGTCCGCCGAGGAAATCTATCTCCAGGCCGGCTTGAGCAGCTTCTTGCTCCACCATCGCGGTTGTCTCTTCTTCGCCTTCGGAAAGGCAGAGAATTCTCTCACAATTGAGAGCTTTGGCCAGATCCATCTGCCACGCAATTAGCGGACGCCCACCCAGCGCGATCAACGCACGCGGTGAGCCATCCGCAATCCTTGCGAGTGTAGATAATAGAGCTATGCGCACTGTGGCTCTTACCCCTGTCGGCTTCGCCAGAGATTAAGCTTAACGCTCAGCGCATGCCAAGTCTTTCGCTTGCCGCGATGCAGAGTTTCCACCAATGTTGAATAAAATTTGTTTAGCTTGTGCTTGGGGTCTTAAAATCTTCAAGCAAAGCATCGATGCGGCGCAGGACCCCTGGTTCACCAGGTACAGCGGCGAGTGCCTCTTCTGCCAGTTCTTCCAGTTCAATTGCGTGGAAACTTGCTGCAAGTCCTTGCAAACGTTGAGCAGCCACTCGCCAATTGCCGTCGCATCTCGCGCGGCGCAGAAGGTCAACTTGCCTTCTCGCACTCTCGGCAAATACAGAACGCAGTTCTGCCATGAGCGCAGGATCAGTGCCTGCAGCTGCCGCTAAAGTCGCGTCCAATGCTCCACGTTCAAAAGCCATAAGGCGTTTCATATCGGGCTTAGGGTTAAAACAGGGTTTAATGATTGCAGTTTTGCGGTAGTTTGTTCGCATGACCCAAGCATCAAACACGATCAAAACCGTTGAATCCCATGAGACGGATCAAGGTGACAAGACACTCGCTCCATCAGGTGCGGCTTTAGACAGCGCGGAAGATGCGCTGATATTGCAATCAGAATGGGTGCAGCCCGATCCGCTTGGTGTGTTGGAATTGGGCCCGGATAACGAGTTCGCTGACGATGAGAGCGCGCAAATTACAGCTTCGCCTACTCTTGAGCTGACTGAGGCTGATGCTCTTCAGGACGCCAGTCAGCCACTATCCAAACCATCCTCGTATTCTTGGGCATTACCCACTCTGGCGATTGGCGCCATCGTTGCTTGGAGCGCAGTCTATGGGGTGACCCATTGGGCGGACATGATCGCTGGCGCCTCTTTGGCGCAATGGACAGGCTGGATCAGTGAATGGGCCGTTCCGGTTCTGTTGATCGCCGTGGCTTGGATGTTGGCGATGCGCAACAGCCATGCAGAAGCTCGTCGTTTCGGGAATACCGCTGCATTGCTGTCTCAGGAATCGCGCGATCTTGAAGAACGGCTGACAGTCGTCAATCGGGAGCTTAGCCTTGCGCGCGAGTTTTTGGGTTCGCAATCAAGGGAATTGGACTCTTTAGGACGAATGGCAACTGATCGTCTTTCGACCCACGCAGGCGCGTTGGAAGGGCTGATCAAGCAAAACGGTGACGAGCTGAACTCCATAGCAAAAGTCAGCGACACGGCCTTGGCAAATATGGAGAAATTGCGCACTGAACTTCCAGTTCTGGCGACTTCTGCAAAGGACGTCTCCAATCAGGTCGGTAATGCTGGACGCACTGCGCAAGATCAACTTTCCAAACTGGTTTCAGGGTTCGAGCGGCTGAACGAATTCGGATCTGCTAGCGAGAAACAGGTCGCTTCCTTTGAAGATAAAATTGGTGCGACGCTCAACAATTTTGACGCGCAACTTGCGCGCTTGAATGATGCTGCCCAGTCCCGGTTTGAAGCTTTGTCCGCGAGGAGTGAGGCATTCAAAACTGATATGGCTAAAGGCGAGACTGAAGCATTGGCAGCAATGCGTGAACGTGCCGACGGATTGCGCGCCCAGGTCAAGGATATGCGCGAAACCTTAGCAAGCGAAGAGGCAAAATCGCTTGCAAGCATGCGCACCCATATTGTGGCTTTGCAAAAAGACGCAGAGGCGATGTCGAGCGCGCTGCGCACCAAGGAGACTGAGACTCTTGCAGGTCTGGGCAAAGCGAAAGAACGCTTCTTCGAGGAAATGAAGGAAGTGATCGAGAAGATCGACGCGCTGGATCAGCAAGCTGTTGGATCAGCACGGGAACGGGTGAAGGTCCTACATGCCGAAGCATCCGAATATGATGAAAGACTGCGAGCCAGAGACGCACAGATTGGCAAAGAGATCACCAAGCGTCAGGATGCACTAAGAGCTCGCGAGGCGAAGGTCATTGAAAGCCTGGGTCAACAATTGGCTGCGCTTGACACCTCGCTGGCTGAACGCGCGGAAACCCATGAAAAAACCGGCCGAAGGCTCGCTCGCCAAGGTGAGATCATGGCGAGCCAGGTACAGGATCTCCAGAAACTCTATGAAGGCATATCGGGGACCGCTAATTCGGCAGAACAAAGCCTTGCAGCCTCTTTGGAGCGGTTAAAGGCTCGAGCGCTCGACGGGGAAGCACATCTGTCCAAGACAGGGACCGCCGTACAAAACCTGACCGATGCAAGCATGCGCTTGATGGAGTTGATTGAGAATTCGTCGAAACGGGCGAACGAAGAATTTCCCAAGGCCGCGATGAAGGCTTCTGCTGCACTTCAACCCGTTGAGGACAGAGCAATCATGCTTTCAACGGCGATGGAGGAAACTAGCTCCAGAGCAGAGAAGCTCTCACAATATGTTCAGGCGGCTCAGTCTGAGATATCCTCAGCAGAGGCTGCTTTGGAAGGCATGCAGACGTCACTTTCGGCGCATTCGCAAGAGATGATAGGGCAAGTGAACACTCTTCGTGACACATTGCGCTCGCTCGATGCTGATGGCGAGAAGCTGACAGCCCGAACCTCGCGCGATTTGAGCGCGGCGGTTACGAACCTTGAAAGCTCAATTCAGGCTGCATTCGCGACAATGGAAACGGGCACCAACGACAAACTGAGTCTCGTTGCCAAAGGCATAAGCAGCGATGCCGCCGTTGCGATTGAATCGGCACTAACGGAAAGGCTGGATGAGGTTCTCGCCCGTGTTGAAGCCAGAGCGCAAAATGCGACCGGAGCAAGCAAAGAAGCAGCTGAGCAATTGAGAGCGCAGCTTGACGAAGTCAACGAACTGGCCGCGAACCTTGAACTCCGGGTAGCAAACGCGCGTCAGCAAGCAACAGAGCAAAGCGGCCCGGATCTGGCGCGTCGAATGGCACTAGTCACGGAAAGCCTCAATTCACATGCGATCGACATCACGGGAGCATTATCCAGTGAAGTAACCGACACTGCTTGGGCTGCATATCTCAAGGGTGATAGAGGCATCTTTACGCGTCGTGCGGTGAAATTGCTGGATAGTGGGCAAGCAAGAGAGATATCTGTTCTGTACCAGCGTGACGATGACTTCCGCAGTCACGTCAATCGTTACATCCATGATTTTGAAAGCATGCTTGCAACACTATTGGCAACCCCTGACGGCAATGCCTTGAGTGTCACCATGCTGGGATCGGATATCGGCAAGCTCTATGTGGCGATGGCTCAAGCCATTGAACGCCTTCGGAACTAAGGAAATTTCACTGGTGCCTTAGGAACCTGACGGCGGTTCCGGCCATAAGTTGATGTCATCAACTGTAATCCAGCCATATTCAAAATTTGCGACGTAAATGGCAGTCAGGACTGCCGCGATAATTGAAGTGCGGGCAGCAAGCCTTCCGGGTTGAAAATTGACAGGTGCACTGTCTGCTTGACCCGGCACTTTCTCAACGCCTGCTTCGTCAGCTGTCTTCACGCCAAAGGGCAGCGATACAAACGCTGTCATCACCCATACCAAGAGATAGATCGCCGCAATCGAAGTCCATTCCATCAGCCATTATCCGCCAGATTAATGACCCGCACTTGCGGGCGTTTACCTGACCAACGCTGAGCAGCCCTTCTGGTTGCAATGCGTGCAGCTTCCGACCGCGCCGCTTGATCTTTTGCAGATGCGCCGCGTAGCTTTTGCAAGGCCTTGTGCGTGTCTTCGACTGCTTCGGCATAAAAATTCTTTAGATCTTCATCGAGCGGCAGCCCTACGGCTTCAATCGCCTTGACACCTTTTCCGTCGATCACAGTCATGACAACGCCTTCATAGGCTATCCGCCGGCGCATGGTCACACCTTCGCCATCGGCAGGCGTGATGAGGTCTCCATCGAGCACAAGGCGCCCTGCCCTGACTTCTGCAAGCTTGCCCGGCCTATCCGGCGCTAAACGAACCAGATCGCCATTCTTCTGGAACACTTGTTGAGGGATACCGCAAAGTTTGCCTAGCCGCGCTTGCTCAGTCATGTGCCGAATTTCGCCATGAACAGGTACAAGCACCTCGGGTTTGATCCAGTCGTAAAGCGCTTCCAATTCAGGTCGGCCCGGATGACCTGACACATGAATGCCGCTCTGCCGGTCTGTCACCATCACAATACCGCGGTCAGCCAACTGGTTCATCACCCGGCCGATTGATAATTCATTGCCCGGAATCTGACGGCTAGAAAACAGCACGACATCTCCGCGCACAAGTTCAAGCGGGTGATTGTCATCAGCAATCCTGGCGAGTGCAGCACGCGGCTCCCCTTGTCCGCCGGTAGCAATGATCAGGACTTCACCACGCGGCAATCCCATGGCCGTGTCAAAATCAACTGTCTCGGGAAAATCCTCTAGATACCCGTTATCCTGCGCCACTTCGATGATACGGTCGAGCGAGCGTCCGGCGACGCACAACTGCCTTCCGGTCTCTCGCGCAACTTCGCCTAAGGTCTGCAAACGCGCGACATTGGATGCAAAGGTGGTGACCAGAACACGGCGACCCGTGTGCTTGGCAACCTCTTGCATTAAGGCTCGATGCACACCTCCTTCCGATCCGCTTGGATTAGGATTGAAAACATTGGTGCTGTCGCACACGAGCGCAAGAACACCTTCTTTACCAATTGCCCGCAGCTCTTCTTCCGTGGTCGGTTCGCCGATGATCGGATCATCATCCAGCTTCCAATCCCCTGTATGAAATACGCGTCCATAAGGTGTGTCGATTAGCAGGGCATTACCTTCTGCGATCGAATGGGCGAGCGGGATATATGTGATGTTGAAGGGGCCAAGATCAAAACTGCCGTGATCATCATCAATCACATGCAAATCAATGGAATCCAGAAGTCCTGCTTCCTCCAGTTTCCGTGCAACGAGATCGGCTGTGAATGGCGTCGCATAAATGGGGACACCTAGCTCCTCAGCGAAGTACGGCACAGCGCCAATATGATCTTCATGCGCATGCGTCAGAACTATACCGAGCAAGTCCTTGCTGCGATCCTCGATGAATTCAAGGTCGGCAAATACCAGATCGATTCCGGGATATTGATCGCCTGAGAACGTCATTCCCAGATCGACCATGAGCCACTTGCCATCGGCTCCATAGAGATTGACATTCATGCCAATCTCTCCTGATCCACCAAGGGCTAAAAACAGGAGTTCCTTTTCTGGCGTGAAATCCTTTTTCACTTGGCCGCATGCTCCGCTAGGATAGCGAGGCCCTGGATTGTTAAATCCGCATCGACATAGTCAAAAATATCGGTCTTCTCGTCGAACAGGATCGCTAGCCCACCGGTTGCAACGACTTTTGCAGGCCTTCCTATTTCCGCACGCATCCTTGCGATCAGTCCTTCCATCATTGCGACATGGGCCCAAAAAATACCGATGAGCATTTGATCTTCTGTGTTGCGACCGATGACCGTGTCGCTGTCCGGTGCTTTGATTGCGATCCGAGGTAATTTCGCAGTTTTACCGACGAGCGCATCAAGCGACAAATTGATCCCCGGTGCGATGATCCCGCCCTTATAAGTGCCGTTAAAATCTATCGCTTCAAACTTGGTCGCAGTGCCAAAATCGACCACGATCAAGTCGCCACCATATTTGTCATGCGCAGCAAGGATGTTGAGAGCCCGGTCTGCACCGAGAGAACTGGGCTGTTCAACATCGATCTCGAATGGCCAGGCCGCAGCGCCCTGTCCTGCAATAACAGGCGTGATCCCGAAATACTTTTCGGACAAGACAGTCAGATTATGGTTAGCGCGCGGGACAACTGACGCGAAGATGATCTGCTTGATATCGCTACGCGCCACGCCCTCAATCTCAAGCAATTGTAGCAGCCACACGGCATATTCATCGCCAGTGCGCCGCGGATCAGTGGCGATACGCCACCGCGCTTTTATCTCTCGCCCGTCAAACAGAGCAAAGACTACGTTGGTATTTCCGACATCAGCAGCGAGAAGCATCGCATTATGTCCTTCACATCAAGAATACATCGCCAGCGTGAATGGCACGGACAGAGCCGTCTTCCAAGCGAAGTTGAAGGTTTCCCAGCGGATCAAGGCCTGCAAATTTGCCTTCGATTGTGTCTCCAGAAGGATCATGCACCTGCAAATCTGTTCCTTCTGGAGTGCCGGCCGCTCTCCAACGTCGAAGCAATGGCTCCATTCCAAATGTGCGCCATCGTTCGAGCTCTTTGTCCAACGATTGCGCCAGTGTGCTTGCGACGCTGTTCCGCTCGGGTAGAGGCCCCAAAGAGGCCAATGCTATGGTCTCGCGGCCTGCAACGCTTGGCGCCTTCGCGAGGTTAATACCAATCCCGATTATAACAGCACCGCCTGCACCCTCGAGCAAGATGCCGCTTAGCTTTGCTCTATTTAGCAAAACATCATTGGGCCACTTCAGCATCAGTGCGGAGGGATTGGGGCAATGAGGCAAAAGTGCCTCGTAAACGGCTAGCCCTGCGACCAAAGCCAAGGAATGAGCAGGCGGGTCCTGCGGCGATACACGAACGACGGTGGAGCCCATGAAGTTACCCGAACCGTCAAACCATTCGCGACCTTGTCTCCCCCTCCCTGCGGTTTGCCGATCGGCCACAAGCCAACTGCCTTCTGCGACAAGCTCTCCGGCGTTGATGCGGGCGATCAGGTCGGCATTGGTCGAACCCGTC
>WTKI01000386.1 GCA_011524425.1 Altererythrobacter sp.
TGCGATGGACAAGCACGACGCTTCTATGCAGGATGCCTTTTGGGGAGAGCTACAGTGCTTAGAGTAAGACGCGAATTCACCATGGCAGTCACCGCCTGTTTGGTTGGTGTGGCTGGCTGCAGCCAAGAGCCAGGCAGCAATAGCGGGGATAGAGTTCGCGCGGAGCAGTTATTGGCCGCCGGCGAAGATGCCGCAAACTGGATTTCACACGGTAGGACGTATTCGGAACAACGCTTTTCTCCTCTCAAAGCAGTGAACACCAACAATGTTGATGAACTTGGCCTCACATGGTTTGCCGACATGGATACAGCGCGGGGGCAAGAGGCGACGCCGCTGGTGATCGATGGCAAAATCTACATCACGACCGCATGGAGCAAGGTGAAGGCTTACAACGCAGCCACCGGCGAGCCGCTTTGGGACTACGACCCTGAAGTCCCCGGCGAAACCGCGGTAAAAGCGTGTTGCGATACGGTCAATCGCGGCCTCGCAACTTGGGGCGACCGGCTTTATCTTGGAACTCTGGATGGCAGGCTGGTCGCGCTTGATCGCGACACAGGAGCAGTAGAGTGGGAGACCGTCACCGTAGATCAGGAGCAAAACTATACGATTACCGGTGCACCGCGGATCGTGGATGGCATGGTCATCATCGGCAATGGCGGTGCAGAATTCGGCGTCAGAGGCTATGTCGCGGCCTATGATGCAGATGATGGCGATGAACTCTGGCGGTTCTATACAGTGCCTAACGGCAAAGAAGACGACGCTTCGCCTGACTATTTGCAGGCAGCTGCAGAAACATGGAACACCGATGTTCTCGCTGGCGACACATCAATTGGCGGCGGCGGAACGGCTTGGGATTCCATGGCTTATGACCCGGACCTAGACCTGCTCTATATCGGTGTAGGCAATGGTTCTCCTTGGAACCGCGCATATCGTTCGCCCGGAGAAGATGGTACGGGTGAAGGCGACAACCTCTATCTTTCCAGCATTGTCGCAGTGCGCCCAAAGACCGGCGAATATGTATGGCATTACCAAACCACGCCGGGCGAAACCTGGGATTTCACCGCAACCCAACACATCATGCTCGCAGATATGGAGATCGAAGGGAAAACACGTAAAGTACTGATGCAAGCGCCCAAAAACGGGTTCTTCTATGTGCTTGACCGTGAAACAGGCGAGTTCATCTCAGGCGAACCCTATGTCCCGGTAAACTGGGCAAGCGGGATTGATCCTAAGACTGGCAGACCAATCGAAATTGCCGAGGCGAGAGTTGACATCACTGGTAAACCCGCATTGGTCACACCAGGAGCCATGGGTGGACACAATTGGCACCCGATGGCCTATCATCCGGACGAAAACCTCGTCTATATTCCTGCTATGGAGGCTGCGCTTCTCTACACTCCTGCGAAAAACTGGAAAGCAGATCGCGCAATCGGTTGGAATTTAGGCTTTAGGATCGCTACCGAAGATCTGCCGTCCGACTTGAATTTTCGGCGAGAAGTCGCCGGAGCAATTAAGGGCCGATTGATCGCTTGGGATCCGGTCAAGCAAGAGCAACGCTGGAGCGTAGAGCATCCTGGGCCTTGGAATGGCGGTGTCCTAGCAACTGCGGGTGGCTTAGTGTTCCAAGGCAATTCTGGAAGCGCGTTCAACGCATTTGATGCCCAGACAGGCGAGATACTGTGGACCTTCGCTGCACAAACAGGCGTAGTTGCACCGCCTGTCACCTATTCTGTCGATGGAGAGCAATTCATCGCGGTGCTTGCTGGATGGGGTGGAACCTGGGGCCTTGGCGGAGACGGCGAAATCATTGCGGCGCAGGCACCTGTTCGCAACATCAGCCGATTGCTTGTATTCAAGCTGGGTGGAGCGATAGAGCTGCCCGAAGCGCCCGATTTCGAAACCTTACCTCTTGACCCGCCAGCGGACAAAGCATCTGCCGAAACGATCGCGCTTGGCTTCGATAAGTACGAACGTTATTGCCTCGCCTGTCATTCTGCTAGCGCAGTTGGGTCTGGGCTTATCCCCGACTTGCGTCGATCAGGAGCTCTTGAAAGCCGAAGTGTTTGGCAATCGATTGTCCATGATGGCATACTTTCAGCGAATGGAATGGTGAGCTTTAAGCAATCGCTTAGTCCTGAAGAAATTGAAGCTATCAGAGGCTATGTCATTCATCGAGCCAATGAGGACAAAGCAATGGATGCACAAAGGAAAGCAGAATAGTCATCAATGGCGCATGACTAAAAGGCACGGCCCACGTCCGCTTTCCACCCCAATTGCGGACATTCGGGCAACGACCCAATTGCGGACGCTGCACCCTCTCAAGCAGGTTTGTGATGCTCGAAGCTGACATCGCTGCTACTAAGGCCGCCGTATGCTAGGCTACCCTAGTCAACCGCCGAGTGCACCTCCTACTCAATCCAGCGTTGCGAGCAGGTTCACCAGCCGAGATCGGCTATACTCAGCAAACTTTGGGCTTTGCCTACGCAGAAACTCATCAGCTTCCCAGTTTGTGAGATGCACTAACGCCACCCGTTCGGCGCGACCAAGAAAAGGGTATTGCTCCATGAGCGCGTCCAGCCTGCCCGGACGGTAATGCGTGTCTTTCAACGCTTCTTGCAAGACAACCTTGAGTTGCGCGCGCGAATCATTCCTGCTCATGGTGATCAGGTGCTTGCACGACTTTAAGCATTGCTCAAGAGTAAGCAGTGCTCTGTCATATTTCGAGCAGGTTCCTCAAGCATACGAGTAACTTTCAAGAAAACGCAAAACTGACGACAACTCGCGCTCAGAGTCACAATCCCGTCATACACTCGCGTCATTTGGTCTATAGACAGCGGGGCAGGAAATGAACGTCGTTCACATTCTTTCGACTGACATCTCTAGCAAGGAATTTGCGCCTTTCCTCCATGGCAAGGTAGAGTTCCGGTTCAGCCACCTTTCATCGCAGGCGCCTGCAACACTTCTCGACGGTCCCGTGTGGATATTCGTAGACTGGGTACTACCCGATCTTTCAGGCATGGATATGGTCCGCCGGCTCAGAAATGATCCGCGGACATCGAGCGCGCATATCACGATGGTGCTGGAACAATGTGATGAAGGTGACAAGCGCCGCGCATTAAGAGTCGGCGCGGACGATTACCTTATCGGACCGATCGACCGCACAAAAATTCTCGATCGCGTGCTGGCATTGATGAGCGAACGCGATGTCCCGCTGACACATCACGTCATTGAACGCGGTCCGCTGATGTTGGATATTGATGCTTGGAGAGCCAGTTGGGGACGCACCAATGTAGAGCTAACCCCGCACGAATTCCGGTTGCTCCGCTTCTTCGCTGAAAATCCGAACCGAGCACTCGAACGGTCAGAAGTGATAGAAGCGCTTGGCCGAGACCCTTCGTCCTTTGAAGGACGAAATGTCGACGCCTGGGTCAGGCGGCTACGCGCTGTATTCGCGAAGGCAGGGGTTGACCTCCCGCTAAGGACTGTACGTTCGGTCGGCTACGTTTTTGACGCCTAGCCGACCGATCCAACAACAGCTCAGAATTCCGTCGAAATTCCGAAAGAGAATGATGTCCCAACGCGATAGGTGTTAATTTCGATGCGGTTTGCATCGTTCGCCTGAAACTCGAAGTTGTCGCGGCCAAAGATATTGCGCACTTCGAAATCGACTTCAAACGGCCGGCCAAACAGGCCAATCTCTGAACGGGCAACAAAATCAACTGTAAGGCCTGGATTCTCGACGACATCTGGGCGTTGGAATCCACGACTGGTTACACGTTCACTGGCATAGTTCAGCAGGATCGTGAATTGTTGCAGCTTGTCAGTATCCTCCAGCCCAATCTGCACGTTCGCGATGTGGTCTGATTGTCCCGTCAGGGGATCACCATCGGTGAACAGCAAAGTAGCGCCAACCTCTCCTGAGCCAGGAATTGACGTTGTATCCCCCGCTGCGACTGCAATTTCTGACTTGGTGAAAGTGTAATTTCCGATCAACATGATGCGCTTGGTTTCAAACCAGCCGCCCCAATCAAAAAGATCGATCCCGTACACCGCATCGAATTCCGCACCGTAAAGCGTGGCCTGGGGGGCGTTTGCAAATTGAGTCAGCAATGATCCCACGGTTGTAGTCACAAACGCTTCAATAGGCCGGTCGATTTTCTTGTAGAATCCGGCGACGCTGACGCGGTTCGGGCCGCCAAGATAATATTCAGCGCGACCCTCTAGATTGGTCAGTTCGCTGTCGACCAGGAAAGGATTGCCGCGGAACGAACGGTTGCTCTCCGGATCGAAATAGGTTTGTTCAACCAGTTCGCGGAATTGTGGGCGCGCGATCGTGCGAGAGCCTGAAGCGCGCAATTGCAGATCATCGGTCACTTCCCAAGTGATGGTGCCACCGGGAAGGAAATAGTCGGCAAAATTGTTTGTCGGGGTCGCGCCGAAGATCTCAGTGTTGAAGATTGTTTGGTCCAACGCCACGGTTTGTTCCGCATCCTCATATCTCACGCCCAATTCAACTGTCAGCCGGTCGAATGGGTTGACACGAACCTGAGCGTAGGCGGCGTTGACAAGCAGTGCAGCGTCAAAGGCCGGGAACGGGCTGGTTTCGTCCAGTTCCACGTCAAAACCTGCAAGGGTTGCTCCGTTGATAATATCGCCAGGGCGGCGCAATCCAATAAACGGCACTAAGCTGTCGTCCAGGAAGTCGCCTGATGCTCGGGGCGAGAATTCTCTGCTTACAGAGTAACGATCTGTATCGCTGTAAGCGTATCCAGTTGTGACTGTCAGGAAATCCGAGAAGCGATAGCTCAGGTCAATGCCGCCGAACCACAATTCTTCTTGCAAGTCGTCAAACGCAACAGTTGTTAGACCGGTGTCGCTCTGCCGATTGAGGTAGACCACAAACTCGGAACCGAGCGGGCTGTCTGTAATATTGGTTCGCGTGTAGGAAAATGTGGCATTGAAGGGCGCTTCGCGATCAGTGCGGGCGTAGCCGCCGCGAAGGTCAACGGACAGATCGCCAAATTCAAGTTCTGCAACTAGTTGAGTGTCAATCAATTGGCGTTCAAACCACGCTGTCGTCTGGTTTGCAAAATCAAAGCCGGTTTCGCCAAGCAAGGTATTGGTTCCAAGGCCAAGACGGGCAGTTTTCAAAGTGTCGCGAATATAGAGATTGGTCCAGCGGATCGTATTCTCACCAAAGTCCAGACCAACGCTCAACAACCCATTCACAAGAACACTGTTATCAGTGATGAATGTATTGAATTCCTCTGTGATTTCAGAAAGATCAGTGGTTGCATCCTGTGACAGGACATTGCGGTTGCGCCAGCTATTCTTGATCCCGGCGGTCGCAATAATACCCAGATATGTCCCATCTCCAACTTCGAATGATGTGCCGCCGGTGACGGATCCAGAGAAATTGGCAGGAAGAGTATTATCCTGCTGCAATGTCACAAGATTTAGCGGAAAAATCTGTCCAGCAATCCCTTCCTGAACTTCAATCGGGGTGTCTTCAATCCTCTCACCGCTATCGAAAAACGCCTGCAGGTTAGAGGGAATATCGCGATTGCCGTTGTCAAACCCAAACGGGTCGAGGTCGGAGCCAAAGTAAGTCAGACCCTCTTGAAAAGAGGTCAGCGTATCACCGCCGATGCTTGAACTGAACTTTAGAAAGCTCTCCTCAGGAACTGCGCGCGTTGTGAGGTTAATCACACCGCCGCCGAATTCGCCGGGGAAGTTGGCCGAATATGTCTTTTGCACCAGAGAACTCGCGACAACATTAGTCGGGAAAATGTCCAGCGGGACAACCCGGCTGAGCGGTTCCGGGCTGGGGAGTGGGAGGCCATTCAGCAAAGCAAGCGAATAGCGGTCACCCAAGCCGCGTACGAAGACGCGGCCATCACCAACTACGGACAATCCCGTTACTCGTCCAAGAGCACCGGCAATATCCCCTTCACCGGTACGAGCGATGTCTTCAGCAGTAAGAACGCTCAACACTTGGGAAGATCCGCGTGCAACGTCGCGCACTCTGCGGCCGGTGACGATGATGTCGCCGCCCGGTATGGAAATCTCCGGAGCATCTTGCTCGGCATCACTCAGCGGTTCGCCTGGAACTTGGCCCTCAGCTGGTTCAGATGAGGTCGGTTCCGTATCTTGTGCATTGGCTACCGCTGGAAAGGTCATTGCTGAACTTAGCAGCAGAAGGCTCGCAACGCGCTTGCCGGTCGACATATGTGTTGTCCCTTCAGGGTTCGAAATTGGGAAAGTGGTCGGCAGTGGCTAGAAAAATCGAGGGGCGTCAGGACCAAACAGCGCCTGACACCCCTCAATTTTTGTGAGGCTCAAGGGGTAGGCAGGCTGGTGCAAGACCCCGAAATGCTGTTGAAATCAAAGATGCTGGAATTGCAGGTCCAGTCGCGGAAGCGCGTATCTGAATCGCTGGCAACGGCACCGATGAAATCAGTGGTCTCGAAGAAGGACGATAGTGTGGTTGGGTCGAACGCCGGTACCGAGTTGCTGAAGAACAGTCCGCTAAGCGTGATTGCAACCAATTCGTCGTTATTCATACCAGCGTCGAATTGAGCTTCAACATCAGCATCGGTAACGCCGGATTCGCCACGGAATGGGCGAGCAGGATCACAATCCGCAGCAATCGATTCAAAGTCTGGATCGGCTGTCAATGTTACTGTCTCGTCGATCCGGAAGCATGTCTCGGTCGCCGTCTCTATAACACCATTAGCAAGAACCAGCTTCGCACCACCGCGAGCACGCACAGCCTGAGAGTTGGCAGAACTTTGCTCGATAAAGGTGAAGTTGCTGACCTGCATCACCGTTTGCGGAAGGGCTTGTGTAGCGAAGTCAGAGTCAGGCGAATCCAGCTCGATCAAGTTATCGCCACCACCTGTGCGGTGGATGCCGACGACATATTGCATGTTTACTTGTGCACCAGTGTCAACATCGAAAGAGTCATCGTCAGCGCCAACCGCAACCGCGTTTTGCATGTTCACGCTTCCGCCAAAGAACTCCATGCCATCGTCTGAGCTGTTGAAGCTCATAATGTTGCGCAGGACTGTGCCGGAGCCAATTCCGCCTGTCGTCAAAGACTGCAACTCGTTGCCTGGTGCCAAGCTGAAACCGGAGAACCGGATCTGAACAAATTCAAGTGCACCTGAACTGTCAGAGGAGTCAGTGCCGCCAAACAATGTGGTGACGCTAGCCCCTTCAAGTTCTTGCTCGCAGCTGGCTTGGTCGAACGCGCCGGAACCGTCGCTTGCCTGACCATTGTTGTTGAAAACACCAGTACGGCAGTCGGAAACAGGTGCCCGACCGAGCAGAACGACGCCGCCCCATTGACCTGTCGAGTTGTCGTCGCTCAAGCCAAGAACATTGTCGCGGCTGGTAAAGATAATGGGCTGCGTTGCTGTGCCTGATGCAATCAACTGGTTGCCACGGTTAGCGACAAGGAACGAGCGTCCAGTCGCACCATAAAGGATGACGCCCGGATCAATTGTCAGCTCTACGCTGGAGCCGGTGCTTGTCGGGCCCTGGTCTGTGCCGATGTCGACGCGGCCTTCAAGTGCATAAAGCAGTCCGTCGATTGATGGCAGGGTCGTATCGGTATCGATGACTGGTGGCAGGGAGCAAATACGATATTCGCCCGTGGGACCAGAAATGGTGCCTCCGTCCGTCAGTCCACCGGTTGCGTTGATAGTCGGGCAACCAGCAGCAGGCGTGACATCGCCATCGCCATCGCCCCCATCTCCGCCGCCATCATCGCCGCCGCCGGGATTGTTGATGATGATATCGCCGCTTGTGCCGGGAGATACAATTTCATCACCGCCACAGGCGGAAAGAGCAAAAAGACTGCAGCAAGCAGCAAGAGCAAAACGCATTTTGGTCACGAGAGGGGCCCCCTTCAAAGGCTGAAATTCGGTTGACGCGAATCGACGTCGAGATGGGCCTAGGGGCACTCCATGACAGTTTGTTTTCAGATATAGGAAGAAATAGGTGACCAGAAAGCGACTGAAATATGACGATTTTTTTACATTCCGCCGTATATGACAGTTTTATGACTTTATGACATTTTTATTGCAAAACGCGTTCTCCGGCAGCAATTTGGCCTTAACAACAAAGTCATGGGAGAAGAGAAATGCTGTTAGTGTCAGCCCTTTCGGTCGCGATCTCTGCATCTGGGCCAATCCAGGCGGTTGAACAGGTCGATGTGGGATATGACCAGTTGGCGAATGGTGAAAATGAAGTCGCAATTGAACGCATCGAGAGCAACGAAGTTCTTGATGCTGACGACCCGTCACGCTTGATCAATCTCGGCGTTGCCTATGCCCGTGAAGGCAACACGCAGAAGGCCCGCGAACTTTTTCGGGCAGCGCTCTATTCACCCGACCGGCAGTTGGTTGAAACCTCGCGAGGTGAGTGGGTCGATTCTCGAATTCTGGCTCGCAAAGCGCTTGCCAAACTCGACCAGGTTGATGCGGAACAATACACTCAGGTTGCATTGGCCCCTTCAGAATAACTCTTGTCAGTGCTTGGATCGGCTAAAGCCGATTGCACCTGCTGACACCGCTCGCGCTGTCACAATGCCGTAATGCTAGTGCTACAATCGAGCGTGCATGCATTGCCACTCGATTCTCCGGCCCAGTGCGTATGTGGCTCTTACTTCCGTGCTTGCGTTATCCGCGAGCATGGCCCGGGCAGACGTGCTCGAGATCAATAACGGCGAAGTTCAGTGGATCGCTGGTGGCCCTGTTGAACACCATCAGACGCTAATCCCGAATTCGGCGCGAACCAATTTGACCGCGTTGCCAAACGGCGCGGCCATTCCTGCGCGCTATGCTGCATTTGTATACGACTTGGCCGCACGATACGACCTAAGCCCAGCTTTGATAGAAGCGCTTGTTTGGCAAGAAAGCCGGTGGCGAGAGGATGCAATTTCGCCCAAAGGTGCGCGAGGCCT
>WTKI01000399.1 GCA_011524425.1 Altererythrobacter sp.
TTCAACGCCGTTGATCGTATCGCTGACGTCTTTCCCGCCGCGTTTCCCGATGCTGGCAAAAACCCTCAAGAGCTTGCTTGATCAAGAAACCCGGGCTGACCGCGTGATTTTGTGGCTGGCACATGACGATATGGGAAAACTACCCGATGATGTTACGGCTTTGCGCAATCATGGGCTGGAAATCCGGGGCTGCAAGGATACGCGTTCCTACAAGAAGCTCATCCCTGCTTTGACTGAGTGGCCAGCAGCCACCTTTGTGACTGCTGACGATGACGTCTATTACCCACGCAATTGGCTAACAGGGCTCGTTGACACTGCCAAAGCACATCCAAAGGACGTCGTCGGCACAAGAGCGCACATGGCGCAAGTCAAAGCAGACGGCGCACTGACGTCCTATTCCGAATGGGAATTAGCGACGTCCGCGCAGCTTCCGCGCAAAGACAACGATCGTCTCTTTCCAACCGGTGTAGGCGGCATTCTCTATCCGCCCGGATCCTTGCATGCAGATGTTTTGAGGGAAGATCAGTTCACTGCCTATTGCCCAAATGGGGATGACATCTGGTTTTTCTGGATGGCCCGTAAAGCAGGAACTACGCATCGCCGCACACAAACGTGGTTTGATATTGTCGAATGGCCTACGGATGAACGAATTTCCTTAAGCGATGACAATTATTTGGGCGATGGTAACGATCGTCAGATAAGAGCGACTGAGCAGGGCTTGGGGATGCTCCCATGAACAATCTCTTTGGCCGCTTGTTTTGTTTGATTTTTAGAGTGCTCTCATGACGCGCATCAGTTTCATCATGCCGACTTTCAACAGAGCACATCTGATTGAAGAATCGATCCTGTCTATCACATCGCAGATGTCAGCAGACGATGAGCTGATTCTGGTGGACGATGGTTCTGACGATGAAACGCCTAATGTGCTTTCCAAAGTGGCAGGCGATCACCGGATCATCCGGCAAGATAACAGCGGCAAGGCTGTCGCGCTCAATCGCGGACTAAGCGAAGCCAAAGGCAGTCATATCTGGATATGCGACGATGATGATTTGCTACGCGAGGGCTGCGTCAAGCTGATGTTCGCAGCGGTTAACAAGCCGAAGACCGACGCTGTCTTCGCACGTTACACACGCTTTGCAGAAGTAGACGGCGAAAAGCAGGACATGGGCACAGGCTATTGGCCTGATCTTTCCAGCGGCAGCATCGCGCGCCACGTGCTGGAAGATTCCTTTGTCATGCAAAATGCAACGCTCGCCAAACGGAGCGCCTATGACATTGTAGGGCCCTTCGACGAGACTTTGCTGCGATCACTGGATTATGACATGGCTGTGCGCCTCGCGACGCAAGTGCGATGCCGCTATGTCGATTTCATCGCTTTCGACCAACGCAAACATGAAGGCGCGCGTGGTCCTGCTTCTATCCGGCATGCTGCTGGCAGTTCTGAAGCGGTCTGGCTTGATTATGACCGCAAGATCTTTGAGCGGCAGCGCCAGATCATTCCGATTAGCTATTACCAAACGATGTTTTCTCATCCGGACCCGCGTTTGCGTAAGCGCGCGGCGCTGCTCCAGAGAGCTTGTGTATTCGCAAGGCATGACTTGTGGCCTGACGCGCTGACAGACATAAGAGCGGCTATTCCGCTTGCGCCAACTGTGCCTCTCGGCCAGTTGGAGCGAGACATCTGCAGACGCGCGGTATGCGGCAAACACGGTTTCCCCGGCGCGCTTACAGATGAAATTTCCGGGCGCTTGAAAGCGCTGGCAGGCGAAGGCGGCAATGCAGCGGAGATTGTCGAAACGATTCTGCGAGGGACCTTGTGGCGCTTGCGTGATGACGACAAAGGCATGCGTAAGGTCGCAAAAACGCTCATCACGAATGTGATCGGGCTGAAAGGGTTAGCTCGCCTTTCTGCTAATCACTTAGTGAGCAAGATCGGGTCTGAAAGCGATAACGGGATCACTGAGAACAGTGAAATTCCACCATTTATCTCTGTAAATCAGGGGAATAGGAAGGGCCATCCTTTGCGTGATGAGGTCCCTCTGGGGTATTAAGTCGGATGACTTTCACCTTACCACAACGGCGGCACTTGCGGATCAACCTGTCAGCACGATGCGTCGCAGGGCGACTGACCCAATCGTGGATGTGCATCTTGCAAAGTCTGTGCATCAGAACTGTTCTAACCCTTGATATTATTGGATTGTCAGTTTGCCGATTGATCGCAAGAGAGCGAGTGCCGCATTCAGTGTGTATCGCATCGGGACGTTGCTCAAATGACCTCTGAATCCCTTCCGGAAAGCTCAGGCCAGCGTTCTAGACTGGTAACTGGCGCTGCCTGGATGGGCGGCGCCCGTGTCATTAATGCGGTGATCTCGTTTACCAGCATTATCCTTTTGGCACGGCTACTTGCGCCGGATGACTTTGGCCTTTTCGCGATTGCGACTGCCGTGTCCTTGCTCATCACAATGGTCAGCGAGTTATCCGTAAGCCAGGCCCTGATCCATGTGGAAGACCTCGAAGACGGCCATTTTGATTCCGCTTTCACCATTGGATTGATCCGGGCAGCGATCATGGGAGCCAGCACCGCTGCGCTCGCTATACCGATTGCGCATTTCTATGAAGATCCGCGACTGATCGAAGTGCTTTACATATTTGCAGCGATATCCGTTGTCGGCAGCCTGATCAGCCCTCGGTTCATCCTGTTTCAGAGAAACCTGGATTTCCGCGCTATGGTCGCGCTTGACTTAGCGGACAAGTTCGTCGGTTTCGTTGTCACTGTCGCGATCGCATGGGCAACTGGCAGCTATTTTGCTCTTCCGATTGGCATCCTGGCAGCGCAGCTGGCGCGGGTCACGATCTCGTATATCTTCGCCCCTTATCGCCCGAGGATATCGCTTTCGCATTGGCGCGAACTGGTCAATTTCTCGATCTGGATGACATTAGGCACCTGGGTCCAGACTGTGAACTGGCGCACTGATCCGATGGTCTTAGGGCTATTTGTGCCATCGGCAGCACTAGGCCAGTTTTCCATGGCAGAGCGCACATCAGGCATTATCTCGCGGGAGGTTTTGCACCCGGTCTCCCATATGCTGTTTCCCGCATTTTCACGGATCCGGTCAGAGCAAGAGCGGCTGCGCAAGGCTTACATGGCAGCACAAGGAGTACTGACGACCAGCATCCTGCCTTTGGCTGTTGGTCTCGCCCTATTGTCCGATCCGATTGTGCGTTTGCTATTGAGCGAGAAATGGCTGCCAGCCGTTCCCTATTTGCAGATTCTTGCTTTCTGCGTCGCTTGCCGATTGACTCAATCCCTGAACCCGATTGCCATGGCGACAGGCGATACACGAGCGCTGTTCAGTCGCGATTTCCGCGCCATGCTGATCCGTTTGCCGCTGATGGCTCTGGGAATCATATGGGGCCTGCGCACTGGCAATGACGTTATTCTTGGCGCTTTGCTTGGCCGGGCAGTCGCCGCTGCGATCAATGCAGTCCTGAACATGATCCTCATAGCCAAGCTCAGCCCGGTCAATGTGCTGGATCATTTCCGCCTCGCAGCGCGGCCTGTTATCGCTGCGTGCGTGATGAGCGCTGTGGTGTTAATCGTTGGATCGACTTTCAGCCCATCGGTCTATCTGTTCGAAACCGCAGTCGAAACCGCGATATTGGTCGCCTTAGGTGCGATCGCCTATTGCGGGACCGTTGCTGGCCTGTGGTTGCTTGCTGGCAGGCCTGAAGGCGCAGAAACGCATATGCTGGAAATCATCCAGTCCGGCCTTGTAAAGCTCGGCATTCGCAAGGCCTAATCCGGTTGATCTTCAAGCTTCACCCTGCGCGCCGGTGAGCCTTCCAACACCAAGCCGCCCTTAAACGGCCGGTTGACGAGAGCGCCCGGCATCACAACCGTGTCATCTCCCAGCTTGGCGCCGTCAGCCACCATAGCGCCGGCGCCTATCGAGACGCGATCGCCGATTACGATCCCTTTCGACGATCCGCCCAGATCTTCCAAATGGACGCCTTTCTGATCGTATCGATAATTGCCGCAAATGACGCGTGCGTCTGGTCCGGCGACGAAATCATCTCCGATCATTGTCCCACCTTCGCGCGATGTAATAAAGCAACCCGCCTCAATCCTTGCGCGTGCACCGATATGGAGCGGACCTGTAAAGGCCTTGATTTTCACAAACGGACCAATCCGGCAGCCCCGTCCAAGCACCAGGTTGGAATTAAGCTCTACCTCCGCGCGAGGGCTGACGCGCGCGCCATATTTGAAGAAGTAAATCAGCGACACGACAATCTTCGGCGTCAAGACGCGCCGAATGCCGAGCCACATCTTCTGCCGTGCGGTTAGCATCTACCCGCCTCCCACGAGCGAGAAACAGGCTGCATCAAAGAAGCTTGCGCTCGCGATACCATTGCACCGTCGCGCGCGCACCCTGCGCAAGATCGACCCTCGGCTGGAAATGCATTCGGTCTTTTGCCTTGGTCAGGTCGAATGCGCGATTATGCGTAAAGAAGCCTACCCGGCGCCGCGAAAGTGGTGGCCTGATACCAAACGGTTTGCACGCATATTCGATAAGCGTTGCGAGAAACATGACAGGACCAAGAGGCAAACGGGTATCAGGCGGCTCCATATCAAGAGCCTTAGCGATTACTCGCACCGCATCGTTAAGCGAAATCGGATTACCCGAAGCGATATTGAAACACTCCGCGTGAACCTGTTCGCGCGGAGCGACCGCAGACAGCAACAAAGAATCCACCTGATCATCGATATAACCGAAATGCGCCAAGGTCTTGCCGCTACCGATCATAACAAAGTTTTCGCGTGCGATCATGCGAAAGAGTTTGAGCTGGCGCATATCCCCCGGCCCGTAAACCATGGCAGGCCGGTTGACTGTAATCACCATCTCGTCTTCGCCGAGCTCGCGCGCCATCATCAGCACCGCGCGCTCGCCTGCCAGCTTCGAGCGGTGGTATCGGTCCATGGGATTGAAAGGTGACTCTTCCGTCGCCGGAATTTCCATCACATCGCCGTGCACGCCAACGGTGCTGACATGCACAAACCGTTTAACCCCAGCTTCATAGGCAGCTTCTGCAAAGGCGACAGTGGCCGTTTCATTGACATCGAAATATTGCTGCTCAGACGCTTCTGTTTCGTTGAACATGGCAGCCACATTGAAGACATATTCCACGTCTTCCAGCAGCGGCACGCTGTCTTTCGTGTTCATAAGGTCAAACACGGACGCCCGCAGCCCTTTGCTACGAAGCTTGTCGCATTGCTCCTGATCGAGCGTAGTTCCGATAACGTCCGCACCAACATCGCGCAGCCGCATCAAAAGCGCTCCGCCAATGAAGCCGCCGGCTCCTGTAACCAGGCACTTCTTGCCCGCTAGAGACCGTTCAGCGGCGCGAACTGCCATTTCAGCTTGGTTCGGCATTTCCACCCGGCAAAACCCCCTTCACCACAGCGACGCTGGTAAACAGCTTGCCATGGCGCATAAACTGCTGCTTGCTGGAAAGAACGCTCACCGGCTCAAACCCTGTGGATCGCATCATTTCCAAAAGCTCCTCAGTATCGATGAATTCGACACCGTCTCGAATCACAAACTTGTGTAATGCGCCCCATATATTGGTGAGTATCGATGAACGCGTGTCCCGCTCGACCAACACCAAACTTCCTCCTGCATAGAGAGAATCCCTTATAGAGGCTAGTGCCGTGTTTATGTCAGCCACATAGTGCAGGCTGCTTAACGCCAGGATGCAATCGAAGCCGGGCTTAATCTCAGCATGAGAGGCATCTGCAATTGCTTGACCGACCTCCTCCCAATCCGCTTCGAAAAAGGCGAGATTGGCCAGATTTTCGGCCGACGCCAATTCTTTGGCCATTGCAATCATGTCCGGAGCAAGGTCGATGCCAATAAATTCGATTGCGTGATGCTGCTTCGCCAATTGCCGTAGCGCCCAGCCCGTGCCGCAACCGATGTCGAGAACCCTGCGTGCGCCTGAGAGATCGAGATGCTTGAACACTTCGCGTGCATGCATTTGGTACCAGGGCGCCAGGCGACCGCTTTCGTAGGTTGGTGCCCAGGCATTGAACTCGGCAGCGATCTTCGCTTGCTTTGCGGCAAAATCCTGCCCGTCCGATGATGTGCCCCCCTGCATCATCGCAACGTCATGCAAGGCTTGGTCGCGCGCTGCAAGCATAGTTTAGCCACGCAGGCTTGGGCTTGAGAGAGTACAAAATGATGAACGCGGAAGCACATTCCCGACAACCCGATTAGAATTGCCTTTGCCCCATCCTTATACCTGTTTGATATTTCACCTGAAAGCGAGTTAAGGCACCTTACGTGATTGATGAAAAGACCTATGACCTGCTGGTAATCGGCGGAGGGATAAACGGGGCCGGAATTGCCCGCGATGCAGCTGGCCGCGGCCAGTCCGTCTTGCTGGTAGAGAAGGATGATCTGGCCAGCCACACCTCCAGCGCTTCGACCAAGCTGGTGCACGGCGGCTTGCGCTATCTGGAGCATTACGAGTTCCGGCTTGTGCGTGAGAGCCTGATCGAACGCGAGCGGCTGTTTGGCATTGCGCCGCATATCATCTGGCCGATGCGTTTCGTGTTGCCGCATGATGCTGGCCTCAGGCCCAAATGGATGCTGCGCTTGGGCCTGTTTCTGTATGACAATCTGGGCGGCCGCAAACTGCTGCCGGGCACGCGCACAGTGGATTTGCGCGATTATCCGCATGGCAGCATCCTCAAATCCCGCTTGAAAAAGGGCTTTGAATATTCCGATTGCTGGGTCGAGGATTCCCGTCTGGTCGTACTCAATGTGCTGGATGCCAAGGAACGCGGCGCTGATGTGCATACCCGTACGCAGTGCATAGCGCTCGATCGGCGCAAGGATTTGTGGCTGGCAACCCTGCGCAGCTGTGATGGAAGCGAGCGGCGCGTCAAAGCGCGGATTGTTGTGAATGCAGCAGGGCCGTGGGTCGACGACATTCTCAGCCTTGCCAAACCGGGCGATAACCATCGCAATCTGCGGCTGGTCAAAGGCAGCCATTTGATCTTTCCCAAGCTGTTCGACGGCAATCACGCCTACATCTTCCAGAACAAGGACAACCGGATCGTCTTTGCCATCCCCTACGAGCGCGAGTTCACTTTGGTCGGCACCACTGATGTTCTGTTCAAGGAAGACCCGAATACTGTCGCAATCTCTGAGGAAGAGAAGGCCTATATTTGCGATGCCATCAATGAATATCTGCAAGTGAAGGTAACACCAGAACAGGCCATTGCGGACTATTCCGGCGTGCGGCCACTGTATGAAGACAATTCCTCCGATAACTCCACTGTGACGCGCGATTATGTCTTTGCATTGGATGAAGATGGCCCGCCCATCCTGTCTATCTTCGGCGGCAAGATCACCACATTTCGCAAGCTGGCTGAACATGCGCTGGAGAAGCTCGGGCTTGGCTCTGGGCAAAGCTGGACCGCCACCGCTGACCTTCCTGGTGGCGAGTTTGATCCAACCCGCTTTGACGAGTTCTTTGTAAAGTACATCACTAAATACCCATGGTTTGGTCCTGATGGCATTCGCCGCTTAGCGCGCGCTTATGGAACCCGGATGGAGCGCATTTTCGCAGATGCTGACGGGCTTGAGGATCTGGGCGAGCATTTTGGCGGTGACCTCTACGAAGCAGAACTGCGCTATCTGGTAGACCATGAATTCGCGACGTGTGCTGAGGACGTTTTATGGCGGCGCAGCAAGCTTGCACTGCATCTCGACGATGCTGCGAAAGCGCGCGTGGCAGACTGGTTTGCAAGTAACACTTCTGCAGGAACATCCTGATATCCAGAGATAAGCGATTGCAAGCGCGCTCTGCCTTGCGCAATAGGAACGCGTGGCAAGCGACTGTCGAGGTGCATCTCAGATGAGCGATACTCCCAAACCCCCAGTGTTGGTGACCGGCGGCGCAGGCTATATCGGCAGCCATGCTGTGCTGGCCTTGAAAGACGCTGGCTGGCCGGTAGCCGTGATTGACAACCTTACCACTGGTTTCCGCTTTGCCGTGCCGGACGACGTGCCTTTCTATGAAGGCGATATCGCGGACGCTGACTTGCTCGCGCGCATCTTTGCAGAGCAAGGCATGGGCAGCGGAATTGGCGGGATCATGCATTTCGCAGGCTCGATCATCGTGCCGGAAAGCGTTGAGAACCCGCTCAAATATTATCACAACAACACCGCGAAGAGCGCCGCGCTAGCAGAAGCAGCTGTGAAAGCGGGCGTGCCGCATTTCATCTTTTCCTCTACCGCTGCGACTTACGGTATTCCTGAAAGCTCGCCGATTGCCGAGGACAGCCCAAAATCTCCGATCAATCCTTATGGCTGGACCAAGCTAATGACGGAGCAGATGCTGTCCGACGTCTCTTCTGCCCACGCCATGAACCACTGCGCACTGCGTTACTTCAATGTCGCGGGCGCTGATCCGCAAGCGCGCAGCGGACAATCGACAGCAGGTGCAACCCATTTGATCAAAGTCGCCGTCGAAGCCGCGCTAGGCAAGCGCGACCATGTCAGCGTGTTCGGGACCGACTATGACACGCCCGATGGCACAGGCGTGCGCGACTATATCCATGTCGCTGACCTCGCCAATGCACACGTGCTTGCTTTGGAAGCGCTGATCGCACAGCCCGATCGCTCGCTGACGATGAACTGTGGATACGGGCGCGGCTTTTCCGTTCTCGAAGTGCTCGATGCGGTGGACCGGGTGACCAATCGCCCGCTGGAGCGCCACATCGAAGGCCGGCGCGCTGGCGATCCGGACTCGCTGGTGTCAGATCCTAGCCGGATCAGAGCGACGGTTCCTTGGCAGCCCAAGCATGATGATCTGGAGACAATCATCACCCATGCGCTGCAATGGGAACGCCGCCTGAGCGAGATCCGAGGCGAGGGTTGATCCCCT
>WTKI01000091.1:0-3832 GCA_011524425.1 Altererythrobacter sp.
TTAGAGAACCTGACCGGTTTTGAAGAAATTGCTCTTGCGGATGCGTTGAGCATTCTGGCTGAGACTGCCGAAGCGTTGGCCGGTGAAGGCGTTTGGAGCGCAGAAGACGGGCGTGCACTCAGCGCGTTTGTCGAAGACCTGCGGTTGCATGCCGCTACAACGCAAACGAAGCTTGCTCCTGCTGATCTCGCCGCTGCCTTGACTGACGCGATGAAGCAAATTGCTGTGCGGCCTCCTTATGGGGGGCATCCTCGCGTGGCTATCTATGGTCTGCTGGAATCGCGCATGACGCGTGCGGATCTTGTTATCTGTGGCGGCTTGAATGAAGGCACTTGGCCGGGCCTTCCCGGACCTGATCCGATCCTCGCGCCGGCTGTTTTGCGGGCTTTGGGGGTGCCAGCCAATGACTTTCGCATCGGTCTGGCAGCTCATGATCTGGCGGGTGCATTGGGTGCGCCTGAAGTTGTTGTCAGCAGAGCCTTGCGCGATGTGGATGGACCGACAATTCCCTCGCGCTTTCTGTCACGGATCGAAGCTTTGCTGGGTGAGAAAGGCGTCCAATCACATCGCGAGATCGATCTGCCGAAGCTCGTCCAGCGCTTGGACAGAAATGTGCCTTTGGCAGCGGTCTATCCAAGACCCAATCCCGACCCTGACATAAAGCTCCGCCAAGTCGATATCCAAGTAACCGCTCTGGATCGTTTACTCGGCGATCCCTACCAATTCTATGCGCGATCGATCCTCGGTTTGCGGGTGCTCGAACCGCTCGACGGTGATGTCACGCAGGATCCCGCTTGGAAGGGAACGCTCGCGCATGACATGATCGAGGAATGGCACCGCGTCCGCTTGAATGATCCCGCCATTTCAATCGAGACCATTGCGCACGAGGTTTTGGCCAGAGCCGATGCGCATCCGCTGCTGCGCGGACTATGGTTGCCGCGTTTGCTGGAAGGCCTGAAGTGGGTCGAAGAGACCGTCAAATCGCAAGTTGACCGTCAAATCCTGGGTGTAGAACTCAAAGGTGAAATGCATGTCGATGGTGTTCGCGTTTACGGACGGGCAGATAGGATTGACCGGCTGGAAGATGGCAGCTTAGCGATCATCGATTACAAGACCGGTGCGCCGCCTAGTGCCAGCCAGGTGGAGGCAGGCTTTGCCTTGCAGTTAGGGCTGCTGGGATTGATTGCCAGAGATGGGCAATTTTCAAATGAAAGCGGCTATAAGCTGACGGATATTGCCAGTGGATTTGAATATTGGTCGCTCGCCAAAAAAGGTGACAAGCTGGGATATATCGACATTCCAATGAAGGTTGGGCGGAAAACCTCTGGCTTGACGCCGGAGGAGTTTCTGCCGGAACACGAACGTTATCTCGGAGAGGCGATCCGCGACTTCATAAAGGGGCGCAAGCCTTTCACTGCCAAACTCAATCCGGATTACCCAGGCTATGCTGATTACGATCAGTTGATGCGGTTGGAGGAATGGCAGATCGCGCTTGCTGACGAGGAGGATACGCCTTGAGCGGCGCTGTTTATCCACTCGCCGGTAATCAGCAGCACGCGGTCGATCCCATGGAATGTGTTTGGCTGTCTGCTTCTGCTGGAACGGGCAAAACGCAAGTACTCTCCGCCCGCGTACTGCGGCTGTTGTTGCAACCGGGCGTAGATCCTAGCCAGATTCTTTGCCTTACTTTCACTAAGGCAGGCGCTGCCGAAATGGCTGTGCGGATCAATTCTGTGCTCGCACGCTGGGTGCGGCTTGAGGAAGGGGAGCTCGGCAAAGAGCTCGATTACCTTGGGGCGCCGGTTGACGTTGCTACGCGTGAAAAAGCGCGCACATTGTTTGCCAGCGTGCTCGATTGCCCTGGCGGCGGTCTCAGGATCGATACGATCCACGCGTTCTCGCAATGGCTGCTCGCAAACTTCCCGCAGGAAGCGGGGCTGCAACCGGGCATGCGACCCATCGAGGACCGCGAGCGTGAAGTCCTTTCGCGCGACGTGTTGGCGGACATGCTGGTCGAAGCTGAACGAGCGAGTGATACGCAAACGCTGGATGCAGTGGCTGACTTCGTCCGGCGCAAAGGTGCAGATGCGCTTCGCGGTTGGTTGATGCGTTGCTCAAGCCTTGAGGAATTGTGGTTCGGGCGCAGCGCATGGCAGCCGCCGATGCAGTCAAAGGTTCTGCAATTGCTTGGCTTGCCAAGCGATGCGGATCGCACACATGTGGCAGAACTCTGCACCGATCAGAGCTTCGATGTCTCAAGTTTGAAGCGATGCCAAGAAACCCTTGCGGCTTGGAACACCAAAGCTGGGCGAGAAGGCGATGAAGCCATTTCAAATTGGCTAGCCTTGTCACCACAGCAACGGGGGGAAACAATCCATGACTTGTATTTTGGATTGTTCACCAAGACGACCGATCAGCCGAAACAGCTTAAGAATATCCTCAAGCGCGATCCCGACTACGGACAATACATTGATCGCGTTGGGCAATGCATTGCTGGGGTCAGAGAATTTGTCCAACTCCTCGACCTCGCTGCATTCCTCACACCTTCGCTAGAGCTGGCGCGCCATTTTGCTATCCGCTGGCGCGAGGCCAAGCAGCGCGAAGGTTTGCTTGATTTCGATGACTTGATTGCCATGGCAGCAAAGCTCTTGTCGGAGCGTTCCTCGACTGACTGGATACGCTATAAGCTGGATCGGCAGTTCGATCATATCCTGGTTGACGAAGCGCAGGATACCAACGCGGCGCAATGGACAATCATCGATGCCTTGATCGATGATTTTTTCGCTGGCGCAGGGGCGCGCGAAGGGCGTCAGCGCACGATCTTTACAGTGGGTGATTACAAGCAGGCGATTTTCGGTTTTCAGGGGACTAGCCCCGACAATTTTGAAGCTGCAAAGCAACGCGTGAAGCAGGCCATGGCAGGCGCTGCTGCCAATGCCGAACGAGTTCGAGGCGCCCCGCAACAAAACGAGCTTCAGGAACTGGACCTTGCGCGCAGCTTCCGCACCGCGCAACCTGTGCTGGACTTTGTTGACCGGGCGATTGCTGAGATCGGATCAGAGGCTTTGGGCCTGTCTGTCGAAGCGACCAAGCACAAAGGAGAGGATCGCGCAGGGCTGGTTACCTTGTGGGAGCCTGTTCGTACGCAGCAAGCAGAAGAAGAGCGGGAGCAATCACCGGGAGAGAGCGATGCAAGCGAGCAAGGTTGGCTCGCGCGCCACGATCGCAAGCTGGCAGAGCGGATTGCACGGCAAGTTGAGCGCTGGTTGAACACAGAACCTTTCATTCTTGAAAAGGGCACAAAGCGGCCGGCAAAGGCGGGTGATATTATGGTGCTGGTGCGCAAGCGCCGCGAGCTGGCTTCACTGATCGTTGGCCGCTTGCATGCCCGCAATGTCTCTGTGGCAGGCGTGGACCGGCTGCGTTTAGGCGCGCCGCTTGCAGTCAAGGATGTCATGGCAGCACTGCGCTTTGCTGCTCAGCCGCTTGATGATCTGAGCCTGGCTAACCTTCTGTCCTCACCTTTGGTCGGGTGGAGCCAGGAGGACATTCTCGCCTTTGTGCCGCGCAAAGCGAATGTACGTTTATGGGATCACTTGCGGGCAAGCGAAGAGCCCAAGGTTCGTCACACGCAGGCGCAATTGCTGGACCTTTTGTCGCGGGCTGATTTCGATACTCCGCAAACATTGATCGCGTGGCTTTTGACAGGGCCCTGGCAAGGAAGGGCGAAGCTCATTGCACGCTTAGGGCGCGAAGCCAACGATCCGCTGGATGAATTGCTCAACGCAGCGCTTGCCTATGAAACGACTGCAACACCCAGCCTTGTGGGTTT
>WTKI01000091.1:3932-8730 GCA_011524425.1 Altererythrobacter sp.
TGCTCAACGCAGCGCTTGCCTATGAAACGACTGCAACACCCAGCCTTGTGGGTTTTATCCAGTGGTTCGATGCTGGCGAAGGCGAATTGAAACGCGACCCCGGCGGAGATGCGGATCAGGTACGCGTGATGACTGTGCACGGATCGAAGGGATTGCAGGCGCCTATCGTCATTCTTGCCGATGCGACGGGAAGCCCAGGGCAAAGCGGGGACATTGCTCTGCCAGAGCGTTTACCAGAAAGCCTGTCGGGTCGATCAGAGCCGCGCCTCGTGCCCGTGCCCGGGCTTTCGAAAGATGAGAGAGCAGGGCCGGTCGAAGAAGCCTATCAACAAAATCAGATCGAAGAGATGAAAGAGCATTGGCGATTGCTCTACGTCGCAATGACGCGTGCGGAAGAAGCGCTGTTCATCGGCGGCTCGCTCAGCCCGCGCAACAAGGACGGGCCGCCAGAGGAAAGCTGGTATGCAAAGCTTGCCCCTCTGTTTGGCGAGGAAGCTCTGGCGGATGACATATGGGTTGCGCGCCGTGAACTCGGTTTTCGCGCTGATATCGTTCCGGCAGATGATGCGTCACGGCCGATGGAGGCTAGCGTTGTCGATCTGCCTGATTGGTTGCGGAAGCCCATCGGTCCTGAACCGCGTCCGCCAAAACCTCTGGCGCCGTCTTCTGCCGGTGAAGATGCAGGAGCTGAGCCACCGTTAAAGCCTGCTGAGGCAAAAGTCGCGGCGCGGCGCGGGGTTGTTCTACACAGTCTGCTTGAGCGGTTGCCCGATGTGCCTGAGACCGAGCGAGAGGCAAAAGCGGCTGCTTGGCTGGCCAAACAGGCCCAGGACATGAATCAGCAGCAGCGATCGGAGATACTAGCGAGCGCGTTAGAGGTTGTTGCAAACCCCGCATTTGCTCACGTCTTCGCTCCAAGCTCGCTGGCGGAGGTTCCTCTGGCTGCAACGGTTGGCGGTCAGGTGATCGCTGGCATTGCGGACAGGCTGTTGGTTTCAGACGATGCGGTGATAGTCATTGACTTTAAGACCACCCGACGTCCGCCGATCGGCGAAACCGATGTGCCTCAGCCCATTGTGAAGCAAATGGCAGCCTATGTCGCTGCTTTGGAAGCTATCTATCCAGGAAAGCCGGTCAGTGCCGCGGTGCTCTATACTCATGCACCGCGTCTGATTGCTCTGTCTGAAGCCAGTCTTCAACCACACAAGTCCGGCTTTGTGGACAGTGAGTAATCCTTTGCCTGCGTAACCGTTGTGCTGGCGCCAGCGAAGCCTACATAGAACCCAACATAAAGATAAGGAGATTGAGTATGGCCACCGTGGAAGTCACCGATGCCAGCTGGCAAAACGATGTGCTGGAAGCAGACAAGCCGGTCCTAGTTGATTTTTGGGCGGACTGGTGTGGTCCTTGTAAAATGATCGCGCCTGCTCTGGAAGAGATCAGTGACGAGCTTTCCGATCAGGTTACTATCGCTAAGATGGACATTATGGAAAATCCTGACACGCCCGGAAAGCTTGGCGTGCAGGGCATTCCTTATCTTGCGCTTTACAAAGGCGGAGAGATCGTTGCTCAGTTGCAGGGCGCACGTCCAAAAAGTCAGCTTAAGCAATGGCTTGAAGGTGAACTTTAAGCGAAAATTGAATGGCTGGCTTAGCCGCTCAGCCGCTTCATGAATGTGTCCCAGATTGCCGGGCTTGATGCCCCCACCAGGCCCGGCTTTTCTGGCGGATCATCAACCTTGTAGCCGCTCCCATCAAGCCGCGCTGCTTTGCCGCCTGCTTCGTTGAGCCACAAGATTCCCGCCGCGTGATCCCACGGCAAAGTCCGCTTGAAACTCGAGACATCGTTTTCGCCTAACGCAAGGCGCGGATATTGTTCAGCCGCGCAACGCGGAATGTCGACGAGGCTATAATGCGGGGCGAGCTTTGCATCGACCATCGCGCTTTGCTCTTCGGTCAGGAACATGCGTGATACCGCAACGACCGGGCGATCCTGGCCTGTTGTCTTGGCTCTAATCTTCTCGCCATTGATGAACGCGCCTTCCCCTTTGCGCGTATGGCACAAACGGTCTGATTGCGGGTCATAGAGCCAACCGCCGATTGCTTCGCCTGCGTCAGCCAGCGCGATTATGATGCCGAACGGCGTCTTGCCTTCAGCGAAATTCGCGGTCCCATCGAGAGGATCGATGATCCAGCACGGCTCTGAAAGCCGGTCCAGCACGGATTTGTCAGCATGGACAGCCTCTTCCCCGACCACCGCGACATCTGGGGCAAGCTTGGTCAAAGCTTCCGTCAGAAAGGCTTCAACCTCTCGGTCTACAACAGTTACCGGGTCGTCTTCGCCTTTTTGTTCGATCTCACCATCTGCAAGATTTTGAAACCGGGGCAGCATGGATCGCTGAGCTGCAAAGCGCAGCAAGTCCCGTATTTCTCCATCGAGCGCTGTCAGGCCGGTTTCGCTCATGACCGGTAGTCTGCATTGATGGAAATGTAGCCGTGCGTGAGATCGCAAGTCCAAACGCTGGCCCGGCCGTCTCCGATGCCAAGGTCGATAGCGATATCGATTTCCTGGCCTTTAAGATGTTCAGCCACAGGCGCTTCGTCATAATCCTCGACCGGCAGCCCGTCACGTGCCGCCCAGATCCCGCCAAAGCCGATGGAGAGTTTGTCTCTGTCAGCCGGTTCACCTGCTTTGCCGACCGCCATGACGACGCGGCCCCAATTCGCGTCTTCACCGGCGATGGCTGTCTTCACCAAGGGAGAATTCGCGACGGAAAGCCCGATGCGGCGCGCGCTGACATCACTTGCCGCGCCGCTCACGCGGATAGTGATGAATTTGCTTGCGCCTTCTCCGTCCCTGATGACCAGGTGAGCGAGCTGGCGACAAATGTCGTTGAGAGCTGCGGCAAAGGCATCTGCCCCTGGACTGTCCCAGCCGGTGATTGTTTCATGCTCTGCCTTGCCGGTTGCAAAGACAAGGACAGTGTCGCTGGTCGAAGTATCGCCATCGACCGTTATGCAAGAGAAGCTGTCTGTATTGGCAGCGCTCAACAATTCCTGCAGGAAAACTGGCTCAACATTGGCATCGGTAAAGACATATCCGAGCATGGTCGCCATGTCCGGCGCGATCATTCCACTGCCTTTGATGATCCCTGCCAGATGGACTTTCGTGCCACCAACCATTGCGCTGGCCTTAGCGCCTTTGGCGAACGTGTCTGTGGTGCAGATGGTCTGAGCCGCCGCTTCCCAATTACAGGGCTCAGCGTTGAGAGCGCTTTTTACACCTTCGCGGGCCTTGTCTTTAGGCAAAGGCACGCCGATCACGCCGGTTGAAGATACGAAAACTTCGCTCGGTTTGCAGCCTATGTGCTGGCTTACCTGCTCCATGATTTGTTCGACCGCTTCGCGCCCGCGATAGCCAGTGAAAGCGTTAGAATTGCCCGCATTGACGATCAGTGCTCGGGCATGTCCCGATTGCACCTGTTCACGGCCAATCTCTACTTCGCTGGAAGCGCACGCGCTTTGAGTGAAAACTCCGGCCACAGCTGTGCCTTGTGCGAGTTCTACAAAGGTCAGGTCACAACGATCCCAATCCTTGTATCGTGCCTTGGCAACGCGCAGCGTTACACCGGCAATTTCAGGCATCTGAGGGAAGGGTAAAGCCAATGGAGAGCGTTTGAGGTCCATCTGAGTGCCTCTAGGTCACGTTAGGTTCACAGTAAATGTGTGATTGTAAGGAACATCGCGGGTGGACGATTCCCACCGGATTCGCTATGGTGGAACACGTTATGCGACGCCAATTGCTAGCTCTCCTTGCTCTGTTGACAGGGCTTGCCGCTCTCGGGACCCCGGCCCATGCGTCGGTGGCAGAGGCGTTGAGCTGCGAAATTGGCGTTTCAGCCCATGACGAAGATGGCTTGCAGCAAGAGCGGCAGATCTGTCCCGATGGCGAGGTGCACACGCCCGCCAAGCGGCCTGGTGAACTTGAAAAGCCATCGAAGAAGTACAAGCGCATCATGCGTCCGCCGGTTCTGTTCGGCGTAGACCGCGCTTACGAATAGCGCACTTTTCAGACATTTTGATCTCGGTTCCGGGCTGTTGTGCTTACTGCACTGGCCCCTTTCCAGCACTTTAAGCTCTCTTGATCAGAGCTCCTCAGAATATTTTCAGGAAATCTCTCCTCATGTTTCAGAATCTTGCCAAATCCCTGTTTGGTTCGTCGAACGATCGTTATGTCAAATCGATCGGTAAAACCGTCAATCAGATCAATGCGCTTGAACCGCAAATCCAAGCACTAACCGATACCGAGCTGCAAGCACAGACAGACAAATTTCGCCGCATGCTCGATGAAGGCGGCAAGATTGATGATATCTTACCAGAAGCCTTTGCAACTGTGCGTGAAGCATCTGTCCGGGTGCTGGGCATGCGACACTTCGATGTCCAGATGATTGGCGGTGTGGTGCTTCACCGGGGCGAAATCTCCGAGATGAAGACCGGCGAAGGTAAAACTCTGGTGGCTACGCTTGCGACCTATCTCAATGCGATTGAGGGCAAGGGCGTTCACGTGGTGACAGTCAATGATTACCTTGCCCGGCGCGATGCGGAATGGATGGGCAAGCTGCACAATTGGTTGGGGCTAAGCGTTGGCGTGATCGTGCCGAATATGGACGAATACAGCCGCCGCGATGCCTACAATGCAGACATCACATATGGCACAAACAACGAGTTTGGTTTCGACTATCTGCGCGACAATATGAAGCATTCGCGTGATCAAATGGTCCAGCGGCCCTTCAATTTCG
>WTKI01000134.1 GCA_011524425.1 Altererythrobacter sp.
GCCAAAGAGAGCTGAGCCCAGCGCTCCTGCTGCTGGCCGCCGGGCCTGGAAAAGGCCACAGGATAAATCCAGGTCGATGCTTGCCACCCGCCAAAATTGAACGGCTGCATCAAATCGCTGCGATCGATAGCCATCGCAATAGCTTCTCGCACGCCCGGATCGGCCAGCAAGCCATTGTCATGCATGATTTGAAGCCCAAACAGACCGAGCGGAGCATCCAGTCGCACCGTTCCTGTAGATAGTGGGCCGGTATCGGCCATCGGAAGATGCGCTAACGTTCCCCCCAGAACCAAATCGGCTTCGCCTGTTGCAAACATGTCCACTGCGCGCTGCGCCGACGTTGTTCTTAAAAACAGCGGCCGTGTTGACGCTTCCCAGTTCTGGCGTGCCGGTAGTCCTCGGGCTTCAGGCGGCAAGGCCACCAACTCAATGATAGCAGCATCGGCATCCGTAGTCCTTTCCATCGGACCAACGCCGTCACCCTCGCGTTCCAGGCCCATCTCCGCTTGAGCCAGCAAGCGCAGAAAATCGGGCATCGGGCTTTTGAGTTGAATTTCGATCACGCGGCCGGTCATGGCGCGAATCTGGTCAACCTTAGCCAGATCCTGCCCCAGCGATGTGCCTTCCAGCTCTGCGATCTTGGCCTGTAGGCCATCACGGATGTCTTCAGCGGTAATAGGGGCGCCTGACACCCATGTGGAATCGCGCAAGCGAAAGATGTAGCTCATGCCATCATCGGTCACGATCCATCTCTCAGCGATCGCAGGAAGGATTTCGCCTGAGGGATCAAGCCCCACCAGTCCTTCAACCGTGGCGGCTCTTACATGTTGAGCTGCGGGACTGAGGCTGGCCACATTTGCGATTTGCATATCGTCGTTCTCGCCAATGATAGCGACATCCAACGGTCCACCGGCATCTGAGCCGCTGCAAGCTGTCAAGACAGCCAAGCTGAAAAGGATCACTGCAAAACGCATGGTGTGCCTTGTAACAGGACATCGCTGTCCTGCCAGTCAGCAGTTCCAATTTTGTGCAGTAAGACAGCGCTTGCGCGTCGCGCGCATTAATTCGCTCGAACGCTTAGCTGGCTTCGCTGCGAATACCGGAGAGATCGACTTCTTTGTCGAAGCTCACGCCAAAACGCGTTTGTTGGACCCAGGCAATTGTGCCAGACACTTCGCCTGCCCCAGGCAAATTGACCAGAATGCGGTGTCCACGAATGACAGGGACACGGCCTTCGCCCATCATTCCGCCAGCAGAAAGGTTGCGAACCTTGATTCGATGTGCACCGGGCTCGCTTTCGATCGACAGATCGGCGAGCAGAATCAGATTTTCGCGAGCAAGGTTGCGAGCATCTGTCGTCACCATCGCGCATTTCCTTCCGGTTGTTCACTCGGTCATTTCAGAGACCGGGCATTATTCGAGTTTGGTTGCAGTCTTCTGTCATAGATTTCATGCACTAAAGAAGAATTAACCTCAATAACGCCGACCGCAGGTAATCCGCCTCGGCTCATTGCCGGGCATGGAATGCGGGAAACCTAGTCTGCGCTCAAAGCGCGCAGAAATCAGTCGTCGCGAGAAATCTTTTCCTTACGCTCATGCGCTTCCTGCGCTTCGACTGTCATAGTCGCAACCGGACGAGCAATAAGACGCCTTAAACCGATTGGGTCACCGGTGACTTCGCAATAGCCATATTCACCTTCATCGATACGGCGCAGCGCTGCATCAATTTTCGAGATCAGCTTGCGTTGGCGATCTCGGGTGCGCAGCTCAATGCCCCAATCAGTTTCGCTTGACGCGCGATCATTAAGGTCAGGCTCGCGGATCGGGCCGTCCTGCAAGGACTGTAAAGTCTGGCCAGCGGCTTCATGGATGGACTGCTTCCATTCCAGTAACAGCATCCGGAAATACTTTTCTTGCTGAGGATTCATATAGGGCTCGTCCTCGCTCGGCGCATAGCCCGGCGCGAGATCGCTTTTCACCTCTTCAAGAATTTTACTATCGCTTGCCGCAGTGGCCATGTGGTCCTCTCACAAAATTCCCAGTCAGACCGTCCCTTGCCTGGCACCGCAAAAATTAGGCCGTGCCATCCCCTCTGCTGGGCGGGCCTATAAGCGCGAGTGCAGGCAGGCACAAGACGTATTTGACCGCTGGCAAATAAAGATCAGGAATTAACGGGACGCGAATGGATATCTCGTGAATTCCCGCTGGGGTTAGGCGCGGCAAACAAAAAAGGTGAACGCGTTAACTATTTGGTGACCATGTTTGAGCGACACCATGGTTGAGCGGCACGGAAGGGGATCCAGGCCGCGAACCTCAAGGGGGCCAAAATGCAGTTGAAGAGTATCAAATTAGAAGGCGCGAGTGTCGCGACGTCGCAAGAGGAAAACCTCTATGTCGCACAGTGTTTAGCAGAAGCTGCGCAAGGCGATATCGCGGCCTATTTCAATCTGGGTGTCGCCTATTCCACTGGCAGCCAAGGCGTCGAATGCGATCTCATCGAAGCACATAAATGGTTCAACCTCGCTGCATCCAAAGGCCATGAAGAAGCCAGCTGGTGCCGGGCAGACATTTCCGATGAAATGACAGCGCGCGAGATTTCCGAAGCTCAACGCCGCGCTCGCCAATGGATGATTCAGGAAAGCAAAGCTGCCTGATAGGCGCGCTTTTCAAAGCCGCGTCTTTGCCTTTGGGCCAGGCCCTACCCTTTCTTGAACGGGGTTCTTTGATCCAGAAACATCTGGTCGGTCGCAATACCGTCGCGTTCGCGCGCAAGAAAGTCTGCGACTGCACTGCGAAAGCCGGCATCGCCGATCCAATGGGCTGAATAGGTTTGCTCAGGCTCATAGCCGCGAACCAGCTTATGGCCACCTTGAGCGCCTGCTTCTACATGTTTGAGGCCGCGCTCGATCGCTATGTCGATGGCTTGATAATAACACAGCTCAAAGTGCAGAAACTTGATGTGCCGCGTACATCCCCAATAGCGGCCATAGATCGTATCTGGTCCAAGAAAGTTCAGCGCGCCCGCCACCCATTCTCCGTCCTGCTGCGCTAGGACGAGAACGATATGATCCGCCATAGTCTGGCCCAGGATCGTAAAAGCATCGCGCGTGAGATAGGGCGTTCCCCACTTCCTCAAACCGGTATCCTGATAGAAAATCCAGAACGCATCCCAGTGCTCTTGCTTGATCTCGTCACCGCTAAGCCGGACGATGCTTACATCGGATTGCGCCGCCTTCCTTTCTTTGCGCAAAGCGCGTCGCTTGCGCGATGCTAAAGCGCCCAGAAAATCGTCAAAGTCCCTGTAGTCGCGGTTATGCCAGTGGAACTGGATATCGCTGCGCGTCAGCCAGCCGCTTTGTTCGAATATGGCGAGTTGGTCGCGCTCTACAAAAGTCGCATGGGCTGTGGCGATTTCGCTGCGCTCGCATAAGGCTTGAGCTGCCGCTAGCGCATGCGGCGCAAGCGTCTGAGAACGCAGCAATATGCGCGGTCCGGAGGCAGGTGTGAAAGGCGCTGCAATTTGCAATTTGGGATAGTAATTGCCGCCTGCCCGCTCCCACGCATTGGCCCAGGCATGATCAAAGACATATTCGCCTTGGCTGTGATGCTTTACATAGCTGGGCAATGCCGCGGCTAAAACGTCATCTGCGTCGGTAATAACGATCGGCGCAGGGTCCCAGCCGGTCCCCGGGCCGACTGAACCGGAATCCTCCATCGCGCTCAGAAACTCATAACTCATGAAAGGGTTTTGACTTGTGTTGAGCGCATTCCACTGTTCGCGATCGAGACCGCTGATTCCCGGTACAATCTGCACAGTATATGCTTCAGAGGGATTGGTATCCTGGCTCATGAGACACCTTGCCGAGCAAGTCCGGCCCCTTCACTAATCAGCGCATCTGCATGTTGTTTTGCAAGGCTGCGTGTCGCTTGAGAATTCACTGTCCATGTAAGGATCGGCAGCCCATTCTTGCGAAGCTTGCTAACCCATGGGCTTGGCAAGGCCGCGATGTGGTACGCTAGGAAATCCGGCTTCGCGATCCACAAGGCCAGCCGCCGTTGCCACCACTTCTGAGTGAAGCCGTAATCGTCTTCGCGCATGACCAGTCCAACACAGGTCTGAGCGTGATGATGGCGGAACCAGCGGGCAACCTTCGGGTCAAAACTCATAACCGCGTGGGAACCAGTGTAGGATGCCAGAGAGTCGGCGACGATTTCGCAGCTTCGCGCAACATCATATCCCGGCTTGGACTTGATCTCGATGAGGATCGGAACCCGCCCATCGACGAGATCAAGCAGGCCGGAAAGCGGCGCAGGATTTTCATCTGTTCCAAGGTAGCGCAGCTGTTCGATTTCAGCGCATCGCGCACCCTTGGTGTCTCTTGTGTCACCTAAGAGGCGGTTTAGGTCCCAATCATGAAAGACCATCGGGACATCGTCTGCGCTGCGCTGAATATCGCACTCGATCCCCATGTTCCGGGAGATAGCGAGCTTAGCGGCGGCGAGTGAATTCTCCGGGATTATCTTCGAATTATCAGTACCATGCAGGCCGCGATGGGCATATTCCCATTGAATCAACCAATCCGGAGCAGAGCGATTTGCCAATCTCGATCACTCGCTCGATAACGCAATAATCGCATCGACTTCGACCGCCGCGTCAAGTGGGAGCGAAGGAACTCCAACCGCAGCTCTGGCATGCCTGCCAGCTTCGCCAAATACGTCGAACATCAGCTCGGAAGCGCCATTGGCAACCTTGGGTTGATCTACAAAGTCAGCAGTCGAGTTGACAAAAGCACCAAGCTTTACAACGCGTTGGACCTTGTCGAGCGGGACGCCAGCGGCTTTGAGTTGAGCAAGGATCATAAGGCCGCAGGCTCTGGCCGCTGCCATGCCTTCATCAAGCGAGACATTTTCTCCCAGCCGCCCGGTGACTAGCTCTCCCCCAACAAAGGGTAACTGTCCGGAAACATGGGCGAAATTGCTTTGGACAACAACCGGAACATAGCTCGCAACAGGCGCTGCTGCTTGCGGCAATTCAATCCCAAGCTCTTGTAATCGTGCTTCGATGCTCATGCCTCTTCCTTTTCCAATTGTTCCAGCAACCACGGCAGCGCTTCGTCCCATTGGTCAATCCGCGCATGCGCATGGCCTGCCTTTTGCGCGCAATCGATATGCGGCGCGATAGTCGGTTCGCCGCATAGGTGCAGCCGGGTTACCTGCGGCACATCCTGGGACGCTGAGAGGTGATGCTGCGCCAAGTCATCGATGAAGATCGCCTTGCTGGGCGCATGTTCTTCCATAATCGCCTTCAACGCAGGTCCCTTAGGCCCTTGATTTGTATAGACCCTTGCATTCACTCCGTGCGCTTTGAGCTGCTCAGCGCGGTGATCGCGGCGCTTGTCGACAAGGTTTGTGAGAATGACAACATCGGCTTCTTCGCTCAGCCTGTTTATCGCATCGACTGCACCAGCGATTGGCAATTGCCGGTCCATTTCAGTGTCAAAAAACTGGCCTAGAAAGCGCCAGATATCTTCCTGCGGGACTACCTCACCGCTCTCGCGCCAACGCATGGCTGTTGTGAAATTATTGCCTTTGAGATGAAAGGAAACTTCATCACCCTCTTCCAGCCATTCCTTGAAATGCGCGACCATATGCAAGATCACTTCATCGCAATCGCTGATGATCAAAGGGCGAGTCATGCTTGATGTCCTTCTCGAAGAGCAGAGCGCGCCGCGATAAGCTCTTCCGGCGTTACCGCAAGCGCTTCTGCACATTTTAGAAGATCCGGTTCATGATCGGCTAGGAAATCAAGCACTGCACGCATTACTCCAGGCTCGTCCAGACCGCCGCGCAAGCCCTCGGGATCAAGACCAGTCAAGGAAAGAAGCCGTTCTGCGCGCGGCTGATCGCTGCAAATCCAGCCGAGCGCAGCCAAAGCGAGCGCCATAGCGCTCTGCTCGCTTTGCGCTCTGCTGTCCGAATTATCGCCAGAATGATGTGATTGAATTGTCGCCGCCTTCGCCTGTGTTTATAGAAGTTCACTAACAAGGGGAATTCCAGCCAGTGTCAAAGAGAATATTGGTCGTCGAAGACAACGATTTAAACCGGAAATTGTTCTGCGATGTTCTGAAAGCAAATGGTTTTGACGCTCAGCCTTGCGCAGACGGCGGCGCTGCTCTGGACACTGCGCGAGAAATTTCTCCCGACCTTATCATCATGGACATTCAATTGGCAGGTGTCTCCGGACTTGACCTAATTGAGCAAGCCAAGGTCGACACGTCCTTGGCAGAAGTCCCCGTTCTGGCGGTAACGGCTTACGCGGGAAAAGGGGATGAAGAACGTATCAGAGATGCAGGTGCGGCAGGATATCTCGCTAAGCCAATCTCTATCATGCCCTTCATGAATGCTGTAAAAGAGCTGATCGAATAGCCCGAACGTTCGCGTTCATAAGGCCTACAAAGCTTGACAAGCTGCCTCCGCAGCCGCTTTGCAGCCGTAACTGCGTGGCATGGCCCGCTGATAAGACACTGAGAAAGGTTTGAACCTGATGGATCGCGCCGCTTTAGACGCTACAATACGCTCTCTGATCGAGCCCTTTAACAAGAAGGGTGTCGAGATCACCGACGAAACGACTTTCGCTAATGATCTGGAATTTGATAGCCTGACGGTGATGGATTTCGTTGCGGCAATCGAAGACGAATTCGACATAATTATCAGCATGAACCAGCAGGCTGAAATTGAGAATTTCGGGCAGCTCATTGATGCTGTCGGCAAGCTGCAAGGCAGCTGAGGAACACAATTTATGACTGACCAAGCGCTGGCCTCGAACACAGGCGATCTCTTTTCCAAGTTCGATGATCTAATCCAGATGCGTGAAGGCCTCTTAGCGAGCGGCGTGGAAGACCCGTTCAATCTGGTGATGGAAAAAGTGCTCTCGCCGACCCGCGCGATCTGCAATGGGCGCGATACAATCCTGCTTGGCACTTACAATTATATGGGGATGACCTTTGATCCCGACGTGATCGATGCTGGCAAGCAGGCATTGGAAGATTTCGGCTCAGGCACCACTGGCAGCCGCGTTCTTAATGGCACCTATCAAGGTCACAAGGAATGTGAGGACGCGCTCAAAGAATTCTACGCCATGGATCACGCCATGGTGTTCTCAACCGGATACCAGGCCAATCTCGGTATCATTTCCACGATCGCCGGCAAAGGCGACTATATCGTTCTGGACATCGACAGCCACGCATCGATCTATGATGGCTGCGCGATGGGCCGGGCAGAGATCGTCCCGTTCAAGCATAATGACATCGAAGCCATGGAAAAGCGTTTGCGCCGTATTCCGGAAGAGGCCGGAAAGCTGGTTGTGCTTGAAGGCGTTTATTCGATGTTGGGCGATGTCGCCCCACTGAAAGAAATGATCGCAGTCGCGAAAAAGTATGGCGCGATGGTGCTGGTCGATGAAGCGCACTCCATGGGCTTTATCGGCGAGAACGGACGCGGCGTTGTGGAAGCGCAAGGCGTGATTGATGACGTTGATTTCATCATCGGGACCTTTTCCAAGAGCGTCGGAACTGTAGGCGGCTTTTGCGTCTCCAATCACCCCAAGTTCGAAATAATGCGCTTGGTATGCAGGCCCTATGTCTTCACTGCTAGCTTGCCGCCAAGCGTGGTAGCCACAGCGGCCACTTCAATCCGCAAGCTGATGCATGGCTCTAACAAGCGAGCCCACCTGTGGGAGAATTCCAAGCGTTTGCATTCAGGCTTGACCGAATTGGGATTTCAGCTCGGTACCGACGAGCCGCAAAGCGCAATTGTTGCAGTCATCATGCCTGACCTGGAGCAAGGCGCAGCCATGTGGGAAGCGCTCTTGAAAGAAGGCCTTTATGTGAACCTTGCAAGACCGCCGGCGACTCCTGCCAATATGACACTACTGCGCTGCTCGCTTTGCGCAGAGCATAGTTCTGAAGAGGTTGAGACAATCCTTGGCATGTTCGAACGCGCTGGTAAGGCAATCGGAATTATCTGATCATCAGTGCGGCGAGGCCTTGCCTTCCGGAAAATGTTTTGAAGATTAAGCGGCTTCTATAGTCGTGACTGAATCGCACTTATGGGCCTCGCCTTCGTCGCTGCCGCCACCCAATTGTGTGATGGCAACGAAGCCTGCCACAACAAGCACTACGAATATCGTCGTCACTGTTCCCAGATACTGGTCGATCACGCGTTTTATCGGCGCGCCGAAAACCTGGAATAGAATACCGACGACCATGAAGATGAGCGCACGCCCTGCCAATGCGGCGAGGGTGAAAGTGACGATATTCATCTCTATGAATCCGGCAGTGATTGTCATTAGCTTAAACGGGATTGGCGTCCCGGCCGCCAGAAATACTGCCGCAGCGCCCTGGTCTCGAATGTAACAAGCAGCGACGGGGAAACTTTCCGTCAGACCAAGCACACCCAGCATCCATGCACCGACAGCTTCGTAAAGGAAATAACCGATCGCATAACCGAACAGACCACCAAGCACTGAAGCAGCAGTCGCGATTGCAGCAAATCGAATGGCCTTTTTCGGTTCTGCCAAACACATCAGCCCTAAAAGCGGGTGAGGCGGAATCGGAAAGAAGCTCGATTCTATGAAGCAGAAAAATGCCAACCACCACTGTGCATGCGGGTGGGCAGCTTTATCCATTGTCCAGTCGTACAGACCGCGGATCAATCGCATCATGAAA